>NZ_RXFZ02000042.1:0-6400 GCF_044714365.1 Spiroplasma sp. hy2 | reverse complement strand
TAWWATCAAATTTATCAAATTTCATAATTTTAGATTCCTATAATTTCTATTTTAAATATATTTTATAGGAATTTTAAAATAACTAGGTTATGCAAGAAGTCTATTATTTCTTATCCTCCTTATTTTCAATTTCTTTTTTATCTTTTTTCTTTCCTTGAATTTGACAAATTTTTTGATAAATTGATAAACCAATTCACGCAAAAATTCCTAATATAATAACAACACTAAATATTGTCGTTAATCAAACTGGCATAACTTAATTCCTCCTAAAAATCTAATTTCGCGGCACGCTTCGCGTGTTCGCTACGCTCAAAATAAACCATATTGAATAAATTACCGCTAATAAATTACGCGGATAATTTATTCATCTTCTTTTACATTATTAATTACAATATTATTTACCATATTAATAACATTATCTTTACCATACTTAATTACTAAGGACCGCAAAATAAAATAATGTTTCTTTTCAATAAAAATCAACCCCTTTCTGAGTTGATTTGTTGCACTTCACTTACACGATGCCAATTTTTTCTTGTAAAGTTGTTCGCCGTTTTTGTGGTAAATTATTAACACCATATAAAAATGCTGATGGTTCACCAATTAAATATAATTTAGTTTTAGCACGAGTAATTCCTGTATAAATTAGATTTCGTTTTAACATCATTCAAAAACTTTTTGTTATTACAAAAATAATATTATCATATTCACTGCCCTGCAATTTATGAACACTACAAGCATAAGCCAAAGTAATATCATAATAAAGTTCTTTACTATATGCAATTACATTATCGTATTTTACTAAGATTACATCATTTAAATTTTTATCTTTTTTAATATCAACAATAATTCCAACATCGCCATTATAAATTTCTAATTCAGGTCGATTTTTAAGTTGCATAACTTTATCATTAACTCGGAAAAAACGATGCCCAATCTTAATTTCTTTTTGACCACTTGCATGATTCATTCGATTTTGCAAATAAGTATTTAATGCATTAATTCCAACTGGACCATTATACATTGGGGCAATTACTTGAATAGCATTATAATCTGCTCCATATTCATCACTAAGTTTTTGATATAAATTACCAACAATTGTTAATAATGTTTGTGAATCAGTTTCATTAATAAAAGTAAAATCTTTTTTGTCAAATAAATTATTACCTTCAAAATGTTCTTGTTCAATTGCATAAGATAGTTCTAAAATGTCATTTCCAGCTTCTTGACGATAAACTTCTTCTAATTTAATAACATTAAAAACATCACTTTGAATAATATCTCGTAACAAATCACCACAAGCAACTGACGGTAATTGATTTGGGTCACCAATTAAAATTAATTTACGCAAATTAACACTAGCTTTTGCAATTTGTGATAATAACAAACTATCAACCATACTAACTTCATCTAAAATTAAAATATCATTTTCCAAAGGATTATTTTCATTATAAAAAAATTGATTAGTCAAAGCATCATATTTTAATAATTTATGAATTGTTAAAGCTTTTTGCCCAGTTTTTTCTCGTAATCGTTTTGCTGCTTTTCCGGTTGGTGCTGCTAATACAATTTTTGATTGTTGGTAAACTTTTTTTAAAAGACTAACAATACCATCAACAACTGTTGTTTTACCCGTACCAGGTCCTCCAATAATAACTAAAAAATTAGAATGCACAGCAGCCTTTATTGCTTTTGCTTGATTAATATTATAAGTAATTTGTTTTTTATTTGTTAATTTTTCTAACTCTTCTGTTAATTTTTGATCATCATATTGATCAATCGTATTCAAACCAACTAACATTGCAGCAATATTAATTTCACTATGATATATTTCTGCAACATAAATTTTATCATCCTTAAAAATTAATAATTTAATTTCTTTACTATATTTTAATCCGACTAACAACTGTTCTTTTGTTAAAAAAGGAAAATTCTTTTGTAAGATTTTTGTTAATTCATTTAACGTTAAATAAGTATCACCATTATTATTACAAAATTCTTTTGCTAAATATCAAGCATAATAACCAATTCGAATGTTAGTAAAAGGTTCTTGTTCAAATGCTAAATAAATCTTATCAATTGTTTTAAAAGCAATATTATCTTTTAATAGTAATGAATAAGGATCTTTTTTTAATAAAGCATAAATCTGATCAACATTATATTTTGTTTTTAATAAAGATAAAACTTGTAATGATAATCCTTTTTGATTAAATTGATAATTTAATTCATCATCACGGCTCATTGACTTAAATACCTTTGCAATAATATTAGCTTGCTTAACACTAATACCCGGAATTTCATGTAAAACTGATAAATTTTCTTTAATCTTGGTAATCACATCGGTTTGATAATAATCAATAATTATTTGTGCTGCTTTTTCACCAATTGTGGGAAATAAACTACTAGTTAAATATTTTAAAACCTCATCATTACTCCGTGGGGAAAGTTTATGAATTTCCTTAACTTCAAAATTTTCACCATAGCGTTCATTATAGACAAAGTCCCCTTGTAATTCATATAATTGTTCTGGCTGTAAAGTTGATAAAAATCCTTTAATAAAAATAAAATGTGTTTTATCATTTTCTAATTGAAATTTGCAAATCCGATAACCATTATTGGACTCAAAAACAATTAATTTTAAATAACCCCGTATTTTTTCAGCCATTTTAGTAATCCTTTCTTATAAATATCATAATTTTTGATTATCTAAATAAACATCATTAATAACTCCGCCCCCAAGGCAAACTTCATCACCATAAAAAACAGCAGCTTGTCCTGGCGTAATCGCTTTTACTTTTGTTGCAAATTGCACAAGACATTTATTATCACTTAAAACTGTTACTTTAACAGGAATATCTTTTTGACGATAACGAAATTTAGCTGTACAATTAAATTCTTTTTCATGTAAAGTATTAATTCAATTAACATCAGTAATAATACAACTCGTTGAATATAGTCATTTTTCTTCACTACTTTTTGCAACATATAAAATATTGTTTTCTACATTTTTACCAGCCACAAAATATGGTTCACTCATCCCACCTAAATTTAAACCACGACGTTGACCAATTGTATAATACATCACCCCACTATGATGACCAACAACTTCTTTTGCTTCAATATCAACAATATTACCATTTTGATTTGGAATATAATTTTGTAAAAAGTTTTTAAAATCACGTTCTCCAATAAAACAAATTCCTGTTGAATCTTTTTTATTAGCTGTGCTTAAATTTTGTGCATTTGCAATTTCTCTAACTTCTTTTTTTGTTAAATTTCCTAATGGAAAAAATGTTTTTGATAATTGCCCTTGGTTCAATTGACTTAAAAAATAAGTTTGATCTTTATCCCGGTCAATTACCCGTAATAATTGATATTCTTGTAATTTTTCATTAAATCGTACTTGAGCATAATGTCCCATGGCAATAAAATCAGCATGATAGTTATTAATTGCATAGTTTAAAAAATAGTCAAATTTAATATACTTATTACATAAAATATCTGGATTAGGAGTTCGCCCTTTTTGATATTCATTAATAAAATGTTTAAACACATATTCTCAATATTCTTTAATAAAATCAACACGGTGCAATGGTACTTGTAATGTTTTACTAACATTAACAGCATCATTATAATCAAGTTCTTGTGGACAAATCACATTATTAATTGCTTTATTTCCTAAAATATCATTATTTAATTGACTGTCTCAATTACGCATAAAAAGACCTTCTACATCATAGCCTGCTTGTTGTAATAAATATAAACTAACTGAAGAATCAACCCCTCCAGATAATCCGACAACAACTTTTTTCATTGCACATCACTTCCTTTTTTATACATAAATAATAATTAATTAGTACTATTTTTTAACATTGAAAATTAAAAATCCCAAGATAAGAAATTGGTTTCCTATTGGTTAAATAATTTACTATATAAATTTTAAGACCTTTCTTTTTTTCTTTTTAAAACTGCTGCTAACATTAAAATATTTGCCAACAATAAAAAACTATAACTAATAATTTGCATAATATTACTGGACCAATTAAAAATATTGTTCATAAAAAAATAACTATATAATGCAATCGCAATCACACTACATAAGAAAAGTAAACTTAATGGTAAAAAACAATAAAGCTGAATTTTAAAATTTGATACCAAACAAAATGGAAGAACAACAGTAATTGCATAAATTCCAATTAAAATTAACATAAATATTCGATTCACGAAAAAATAATGATGATTAACAGTAATAAAATTAATTTTACCAAAATTAACTACAAAAAAATTATATAAATCTAAAGCTGAATTATTAATTCAATTATTAAACACTAAAAATGCACTACATAATACTATTAATCCAATAATCGCCATAAGCCGTGCAATTAAAACAATTAGATCACGTCATTTAAGAATGTTGTTTTTCTTAATTTTAGTAATTCGTTGACGCCCATTTGGTAATTGCTTAATTTGATAATTATTATTAAACATTGTTGTTGCTTGAACAATAGACTTTGAGTCCTTATTTGTCAAAGGCAAAACATTAGGATTAAGGTTTTTTGCTTTTCTTCTGCCAATTTGTTTTATTTTAAGTTTACTGCCTTGTTTTATCAAATCTTCTTTGACATTAGAATTAAATAACTTAGCATAAAAATTATCTATTTGATAAGTTCCCTCTGCTTCTTCAAGTTCAATTGCTCGAGAAGTTTCATCTTGAAGTTTTACTTTTTCTGATAAAACTTGTGAAACTTTTTTTGTTTCCAAATTCTTTTCTTCTTGATGATAATATTTATTGGTTGTTTGTTCCACTCCTAAATTTGGTCGTTTTGTTATATCCCATTCCATCGTATCAATTTCATCATAAAATTGATTTCCCTTGTCAGGACGAACAATTAAATCTACTTCTTTTCGTGTTTTTTTATTTTCATTTTGTTTATTATCAAACTTTTTATTATAAGTTTCTTCTTCAATATTTTTTGCTTGGATTGGAGGCATATTATGTGTTATTTTTTGCGAAACATTTATTTTTTGACCTGGTATTTTATTATAACTTTGAGTAAAAAAAACATCTTTTTGTGGCGATGATTTTGGTAAAGAAAGTTTAGGAAAATGATTTGTTAGAACTGACTTTGATTTTATAGTTTGTTTATTATCAATATTAGTTAATGACTTCTTTAATTTTTCTTGATCTTTTTGCATTATTTTTTGAGCAACAGCACGAGCTTGTGCTTTAACTTTTGTATGATCAATTTTAACTTCAACAGGTTCATTGTTAAATTGAGCATCATTATTTTTCTTATTAAAATTTAATAAATCAATGTTTTTTGTAATAGTAGGTGGCTCATATAAATGTTCTTCATTATCCAATTGAATTTTTTCATCAAAAGTTGATTTAATTTTATTTAATCGGTGATGAAAACTTGTTTTTTCTTGTTGTAACTTTTCAGTTTGATGATATAAAATTTTTAATGCATTTGGATTATCTAAATTTAAAATCATTTTCCGTGATTGTACAAATGAATTTAAAGCACTATTTTGATTAACATTTTGGGTTTTAGTAAAAAAATAATTATTCTTAAAAAAATGACTATTTTCTTGTAGAAAAAAAGTTGCATCATTATTTAAAGTAAACTCTTGCTGTTCAATGCTTTGATCATTATGCGCACTTTGCTTAATTGGTTTAATTTTTAAAATTTTAATATCATTACTCTTCATTATCAACACCCATTTCAAGAAAACTCAAAACTAATACATATTAATTATATCCTAAAACAGTTAAAAAACAAAGGAAATATTGGGTCTTTTTCGTAATAACAAAGAAACAATAAAAAGCAATTAAAATTTTAATTGCTTTTTATATTTATAAAATTATTTATTACATTTCCTTAGGAACTGCGTTAATAATCTATTTGATTAGACTCTAATTCTTCTACTGCATCAAAAAATTCATCATTATCATCGGTTCTATCATTATCAATCATTTGTTCACTATTTGAATGTGAAGGTGAAGCTGTATTAACTTCAATAAGAATTTCTTTAAATCTATCAGCAAGAGCTTGATTTAAAGCTGAAATATGTGACATCATTTTTAAGATGTCAAAATTATCTAAAACAATTTCAATTTGTCTAAAGTCAGGTTCTAAATACTCATATATATTATCTCTTTTTGCAATCTTCTTCATTTCTTCAAATTTACGCTTTGCTTCTCTTTCAACTTGTTTGTAATATATTAGACTTCTTGCATAACCTAGTTATTTTAAAATTCCTATAAAATATATTTAAAATAGAAATTATAGGAATCTAAAATTATGAAATTTGATAAATTTGATTTTATTAATGATAAAGAATTATTCCGATTAACAGGAATAAAACAAGCCACTTTTAATAAAATGTTAGATATTTT
>NZ_RXFZ02000041.1:0-6499 GCF_044714365.1 Spiroplasma sp. hy2 | reverse complement strand
TTAWATTTTTAAATAAAAGACATAATTAATTAAAATTATAATTTGCTATTAGTATCTTTTTAAAAATATTTACAATTATTTTAATAGGTTATGCAAGAAGTCTATTCTTTATCATCCTTTCTAAAAACAATCAATATAACTCAATACTAAAAAAATTCACAAAAAGCATTGTTATTTTTATTTTAAAAAATCAGCCCCTTTTTGAATTTCAACTTTTGATAAACCAGGATAATCTCATTGCCGCATAATTTCATAACCGACAATCCCAACTGTATTAGCAACATTTAAACTACGGACTTTTTCTGACATTGGAATACGAAAAGTTCGTGATAAATGTTCTTTCAAAATTGTTGTTGGAATACCAGTTGATTCACGCCCAAATAAAATAAAAACTTTTTCTTCCTTTGTAAAATCAATTGCACTATGTGGTTGTTGTGCATAACGAGTTGCACAATATAATTTAAGATTTGGATTTAATTGTGAAAAATGATTTCAATCATTATATGTTTCATAATCAGCAAACTCAACATAATTTGCACTACTGCGAGCAATAAATCGTTCATCAAAAATAAATCCAAATGGTTCAATTAAATGTAACTTAGCATTAATTGCAACACAAGTTCGCATAATGGCTCCAACATTTTGTGCAATTTCTGGTTCAAATAAAATAATGTTAATTTTTTTTGTTGTCTTCATCTTTTCCTCCTAGTCATCATTTTTTAAACATTTGAAAAGCCTTTGAACGATGCGAATACTTATTTTTCTCTTCTACAGTTAATTCAGCATAAGTTTGACCAATTTCTGGTAAGAAAAAAATTGCATCATAACCAAAAACATTATTACCAACTGGTTTTTCAGTAATAAGACCTTTTGTTATTCCTCGAAAATACCTTGTTTCGTTTGTACTTGGATTAATATAACATAAAACACAAACTGCCTGTGCATCACGTTCTTCTAGTGAACGACATTTTTCAATTAATAAATTATTAATAATATTATTATCCGTAATTGCTTCTGCTCAACGGCGAGTATTAACACCAGGAAAATTTCCTAAACCAATAATTTCTAATCCAGAATCATCCGCTAATACTGGCTTATTTAACATTTTGCTTAAATAATCAGCTTTTAAAAATGCATTTTCTTCAAAGGTTGTTCCTGTTTCAGGAATTTCAGGCACAGGTACTATTAAATCTAACAATGATTTAACAATTATATTAATACCTTCAAACATTTCTTTAAATTCTCGTACTTTGTTATTATTACTAGTAGCAATTCAAATTTCATTCATTTTTTATTTCCCCGCTTTTCTTAACTATATATATTGTATAATAAATTGTATAATAAAATTAATAATATATAACAGACAGAATGGAAGTCAGAAATATGATGAAATACCAAATTAAAGCAAAATTAAATTTAGGTATTACTAACCAAAATTATCAAAGTATTGATAATCTTTTTATCCGTTATAGTAATCCTTTTACTAATTTATTCATTGATCATCAAAATGAAATTTTTGTTTTAGAACAAATTAAAAATGCCAATTTAACATTACCAATTGTAGATTATGGCTATAATGGTGATCATTTCTTTTTGGTTACACCATACTACCCAACTTTACAATCACTTAGTACGGTTAAACTTACAAACCAAGTCTTAAACCAAGTTGCTACAATAATTAAACAATTATGAGAAACTAAAATTAATCCAAATAATCAAATTAAAACATTTAATCCTAAGCAATTTTTAATAACATTAAAAACAGCAATTTGTAAACAATTGGTAAATTTAGCTCCATATGAAGAGAAACTTGATTATTTAAAATTGCAACCAACAGAACTTGTTTTATGCCATAATGACTTAAATCATGGTAATTTAGTTTTTTTAAACCAAAAGCTTTATTTAATTGATTTTGAATATGCTATGCTAAATGATAAATTTTTTGATATTGCTTCATTTGCTTCTGAAACATTAACAACAAAAGCTGAACGAACTTATTGATTTAATCTTTTTAATTTAACATCACAACAACAAGAAAAAGTAGTAGCATGAATGTATTACCAAAACATTCTATGAATTTACTGAGCTAATTACATGTATGAACAGACAAAACAAAAAATTTTCTTAACAATTATTGATTTAAAATTAACTAATTTACAAAAAAATAATTAAGATTCTTTCTTTGTTACTGATGAATCAACTGGTGAATTATTGTTTTCTTTTTTATTAATAACTGGTGGCTCTGATTGTTTCTTACTTTTTTTTATTTGAAAATATCCACGAAGATTACGCATTCATACGGTCATAAATGTACCAACAAAAATAGCAATTAAGAGAAAAAGAAATGATACTAAGCAACGATATAAAATCTTATCTCATCCTCATCAATATCCAGTTAAATAAATTCCATATAACATTCAAGATAATGCAATAGTATAGGTAAACTGGTCAGCTTGATGAAAATGAAAATAAAACCCTAAACAAGTTAATAAAAAAACACTAAAAACCATTGTTAAATTAAAACCAATTCCAATGCCAACATCATAATGGTAGGCAAAACTTAAGTCAGGCGAAGTTAAAAAAAACAATAATAAAAATGGTCCTACAGCTTCAATGATTAAAAATAGAAGACTTTTTCAAAATGCTGTGCGTGAAGCATGAAATTCTAAATCATGTTGCATTTCTGGTGGTAAATGTTCTCAATTACTAGTAGACTTTTTTTTATTATCATTTTTAATGACTTTCATAACAATCACTAACTCCTCTTTTGCCTCTTGTCTTTTTATTTTAACATAAAAAAATTGTTAAACTAACAATTAATATCATGGAGCAGGTGAAGGGAATCGAACCCTCACAGTCAGCTTGGAAGGCTGAAGTTCTACCATTAAACTACACCTGCATTTTAACTTTAAATTTTATCCTAAACTACAGTAATATATATACCACTGTCTTTACATAATGTCAATTTTTTTTAAATAAAATAAATGGTACCCGAGACCGGACTTGAACCGGTACAGTTGTAAAACCGACGGATTTTAAGTCCGTTGCGTCTACCTATTCCGCCACTCGGGCATATATTTTTTATAAATGGTCTCCTGTAAAGGACTTGAACCTTTGACCCACTGGTTAAAAGCCAGTTGCTCTACCAACTGAGCTAACAAGAGACAATGGCTGGGCTAGCTGGATTTGAACCAGCGCATGAAGGAGTCAAAGTCCTTTGCCTTACCGCTTGGCTATAGCCCAAAATATACATAAAGATGGTGGAGGGGGAGGGATTCGAACCCCCGAACCCGAAGGAGCTGAGTTACAGTCAGACGTGTTTGGCCACTTCACTACCCCTCCAAAAAATGGTGCTGGCTAGAAGAATCGAACTCCCAACCTACTGATTACAAGTCAGTTGCTCTACCTATTGAGCTAAGCCAGCAGGAATCATTAATGGTCGGGTGTAACGGACTTGAACCGCTGACCACCTGCTTGTAAGGCAGGCGCTCTCCCAACTGACCTAACACCCGATGACACAATATAAGTATTGTGTTGAAACCTTTTTAATTTTATATAAAACAATAATTTTTGTCAATTAAAATATTATTAATTTTATTTTTTTAAGAAGATTATATTATCTAAAATCACTAATAAAAATGGATTTTAATATTATAAAATCCATTTTAAAAATCTTATTAATAACGACGTTGCATATGGTCAGATGATTTATATTGTGGAATGTTAATCATATAACCATCTTCACGACATCATAATCCTTTAATTACTTTTGTAATTAGATAAATCATAAAGATTGTTCCAATTAATGTTGCAGTAAAATTTAAAATATTAGCGAAAATTGCTAGTCCATTTTGTCCTTTTTGGAAGATACGGCCAAATGCTTCAATTAGTTTTAATAACGCCGTAATAATTTGGATCACTAACATTATTGTTACTAAAATAGTATAAACAGTTGAAACGAAACGTAATCATTTTCCATAAGAAGTTTCAGCCATCATATTAGCAACAACTTTATTACTATAAAAGCCAGAGACAAAAATTAAACTTAAAACACTAACAACAACTAAAACTCCCATCATAATGGCAAAATTTTGTTTTGAGTCTCTAACTCAAGTTTTATCTGTTGCCTTGTTATAAAAAATCATAATTGCAACAATACTAGCAAGAGCTGATACTAATCAAGCAGTCCCTAAATAACGGACAATAACAACGCGAGCATTTTTTGTTGCTTTAACATCAGTATCTGGTAATCATGTTAATGCAAATGGTGCAAAAAAACCACCAATTGATAACGATAATACCGCTAAACTTCATTTGTTTGCACATAATTCGGCATCAGTACTGCTAATTGCATAACGAATCAATCCAATATTATAAATTATTGTTGTGAAAAATGAAAAAATCGCTACTAGTAAAAGTACAACTTTAACACTTGTTAAATCAGCATATGAATTCATTAATCAAGTATTTGCAGCGTTGATATCACCAGGAAAAGTCCCATTGTTATATCGGCCTAAGTAATAAAAGTAAGCCCCTCCTGCTATTGCCATTCCCGCAATACCCACAATACTTGATAACACAATTCAAAATCTAGTAAAACCAAAATTTCTTGTCATCATTTGTATAATCACTATTCCTTTTTACAATTACATAATTAATTATATGCTGGTTTTAATATGATTACAAGATATTTTTTTATTCTTTTTTAAAAAGAAAACTCGGGTTTTTCCCTTATTTTATGGTACATTTAATAAGTGAGGTAAAATTAAAAAAATGAAAGCATTTGATTATGAAGACATTCAATTAATTCCAGAATTATGTGTTGTTAATTCTCGAAAAGAATGTGATACAACCGTTAAATTAGGAAAACATACTTTTAATTTACCTGTCGTACCTTCAAATATGGCAACGGTAGTGAATGAAGAATTATGTGAAAAATTAGCAGAAAAAAAATATTTTTACATTATGCATCGTTTTAACGTAAATCAAGTTAAGTTTATTAAACATATGAAAAGTAAAAACTTGGTTACATCAATTTCAGTTGGTGTTAAACCAGATGATTTTGCACTAATTGAAACATTAAAAAAAGAACAATTAGTACCTGACTATATCACAATAGATATTGCTCACGGTCATGCTTTTAGTGTAAAAAAAATGATTGAACATATTCGCAGCCATTTAGGTCATGAAACATTTATTATTGCAGGTAATGTTGGAACACCAAAAGCTGTTCGTGATTTAGAACAATGAGGCGCTGATGCAACAAAAGTTGGCATTGGACCCGGAAAAGTCTGTATTACTAAATTAAAGACTGGTTTTGGTAATGGTGGATGACAATTATCGGCTGTTAAATGATGTAGTAAAGGTAGTTCAAAACCAATTATTGCAGATGGTGGATTACGAGTTAACGGTGATATTGCGAAATCAATTCGAATGGGCGCAACAATATGCATGATTGGTAGTTTATTTGCTGCGCACCAAGAATCATCTGGAAAACAAGTTGAAAATAATGGTATTAAATATAAAGAATATTTTGGATCAGCAAGTGAATATAATAAAGGTGAAAAACGTTATGTTGAAGGTAAAAAAGAGTTAATTGAAATTCGTGGCAGCATTTTTGAAACATTACGTGAAATGACAGAAGATTTACAATCATCAATTTCATATGCTGGTGGCAAAGATCTTTCGGCCATTAAAAAAGTTGATTATGTAATTTTAAAAGATAGTAATTTTTAAAAAAAATCCCATTTTAAATGGGATTTTTTTTAACGAAAACTACGTGATTGTTCTTGTTTATAACGTCTTTTTTCTTTTTTGCTCATTCAGTGTTCACGTTTTCGGGCTTCTTTTCTTTTAACTGAAGAAACCTTGTTAAATCGTTTTAACGCTTTGTCTAGCGGTTCTCCTGCTTTGACAACAACAGTAGCCATAATATTTCAACTCCTAAAACTATATAAATTAACAATATCATCTTATCATACTTTTTTTAACAAAACAAACTTTTCTGATTTTATGTATGCATAAAATTAAAATATTTATTGGAATATAAATATTTTAATTAATTTCTTTAAATTTCCTACCATATCTTAAACTTAATACCATATTTTTATTCTTTTTTAACCTTTGTTAAAATTTCATAATTATTATTCCCGATTGTTAATTTTTCTTGGACAACTGTTTTAATTTTTCGCGATAAAAAAAGAAATCCTGCCATTGCTTTTTCATAATCTGTTATAACAACTTCTGAAAAAAGACCTTTTTCAAGGCAAAGTGCTTTTATTTTATATGATGTTCATATCCTTTGACATAAATTTGGAATTAATGTTATTAAATCTGAAACAGATAACATAACATTAAAATTATGATTAAGATATTGTTGAAAGATATTTTGACAATAGACTTCTTGCATAACCTAGTTATTTTAAAATTCCTATAAAATATATTTAAAATAGAAATTATAGGAATCTAAAATTATGAAATTTGATAAATTTGATTTTAT
>NZ_RXFZ02000040.1:0-6567 GCF_044714365.1 Spiroplasma sp. hy2 | reverse complement strand
AATTCTGTAATTATTTTTTTCATTAATTATTTACCTCCATATATTAAAAATATACCTAATTTTAGGTATATTTTATAAATATCAAGAGTTTTCGACAAAATTAAAGTGCTTAAATTACTAACAAATTTTGGAACAATGTTATAATTAAAAAGATAAAAATTTAGAAAGGGTAATAAAGATGGAATTTTCGCATAAAGCAATTGAACAAAAATGACAACAATATTGAGAAGAACATCAAACTTTTAAAACAACAAATAATTCAGAGCAAAAAGCTTATATTTTAGATATGTTTCCATACCCATCAGGAGCAGGTTTACATGTTGGACATCCAAAAGGATATGTTGCAACTGATGTAATTAGTCGTATGCGAAAATTGCAAGGTTATGATGTTTTGCATCCAATTGGTTGAGATGCATTTGGTTTACCAGCTGAACAATATGCTTTACAAACAGGGAATGATTCAGCAGAATTTACTTTGCAAAACATTGCTAATTTTCGTAACCAATTAAAAGCACTTGGCTTTAGTTATGACTATGAAAAAGAAGTTAATACTTCTTCACCAGAGTTTTTTAAAACAACACAATTAATTTTTGAATTATTATATCAAAATGGATTAGCTGAGATGCGTGATGTTGATGTTAATTGATGTTCTGAATTAGGCACAGTCTTAGCTAATGAAGAAGTCTTAAATATTAATGGAAAAATGGTTTCTGAACGTGGACATTTTCCAGTTTTTAAAAAACCAATGCGACAATGGGTTTTAAAAATTACTGCCTATGCAGAAAAATTATTAGCAGGATTAGATGAAGTTGATTGGCCAGAATCAGTTAAAGAGTTACAACGAAATTGAATTGGAAAATCAGTTGGTGCTGAAATTAAGTTTGCGGTCCAAAATAATCCAGAAATTATTAATGTTTTTACAACCCGTGCTGATACAATTTTTGGTGTTGAGTATCTTGTTTTAGCACCTGAGCATCCATTAGTCTCAAAATTAACAACACCTGAATATGAAACTGCTGTTACAAAATTTTTAGCAGCAACAAAAGCAAAAACTGACTTAGATCGGCAAGATATTAGTAAAGAAAAAAATGGAATGTTTATTGGTAGTTATGCTATTAATCCAATTAATGAAAAGCTTATTCCAATTTGAATTGCTGATTATGTGTTACCATTTTATGCAACTGGTGCTGTGATGGCTGTGCCAGGTCATGATGAACGGGATTATTTATTTGCTTTAAAATATCATTTACCAATTAGTTATGTTATTGAAGGAGAACATCATAATAAATTACATAATAAAGATGATAAACATATTAATTCTGATTTTTTGAATGGTTTAATGACAGAAGAAGCAACAAAAAAAGCAATTGATGTTTTAACAGCAGCTGGAAAAGCGAAAGTTAAAACTACTTATAAACTTCGTGATTGGTTATTTTCTCGTCAACGATATTGAGGAGAACCTTTTCCAATTATTCATTGAGAAGACGGTTCAATTAGTTTAGTTGATGAAACAGAATTACCGTTAGAATTACCAAAAATGACAAATATTAAACCATCACAAACGGGAGAATCACCATTAGCTAATGTCACAGAATGATTAACTGTTATTGACAGTACTGGAAAAAAAGGACGCCGAGAAACTAATACGATGCCGCAATGAGCGGGTAGTTGTTGATATTATTTAGCTTATATTTTAATGGAAGATAAGCAACTGTTAGACTTACGTAGTGCTAAAGCACAAGCTTTGTTAAAAAAATGATTGCCAGTTGATTTATATGTTGGTGGCCAAGAACATGCTGTTTTGCATTTATTATATTCACGTTTTTGACATAAATTTTTATATGACCAAAAATTAGTTCCAACTTCTGAACCATTTTATAAATTAGTTAATCAAGGAATGATTTTAGGGACAGATGGTTCAAAAATGAGTAAATCAAAAGGAAATGTGATTAATCCTGATGATATTATTAAATCACATGGGGCTGATACATTACGTTTATATGAAATGTTTATGGGACCAATTGAAGCATCATTGCCTTGAAATCCAAATGGCTTAGATTCAGCACGAAAATGATTAGATCGCGTTTATCGTCTTATTAAAAATAATAATTTTTCGCAAGATAATAATCATGAGTTAGATTTTGTTTATCATAGAATAGTTAAAAACAGCACAGAAATGTTAGAAAAATTAAGTTTTAATACAGCAATTTCACAACTAATGGTCTTTATTAATGCTTGTTATAAAATAAAAGGTCCAATTTATCAACCGTATTTTGAAGGGTTTACTAAAATGTTAAGTTTGTTTGTTCCACATTTAGCAGAAGAAATTTGAACAAAATTAAATCAACCATCATCAGTTGCATTGTCAACATGGCCAACATATGATGAAAAATATTTACAAAAAAATGAGGTTATAATTGCAGTTCAAGTTAATGGTAAATTACGTGCTAAATTAGAAGTACCACTTGATACATCAGAAGAAGAATTATCAGCTTTGGCTAAAGCTAATAGCAATGTTCAAACCTTTTTAGATAAGCATGAGATTATTAAAGAAATTATTATTAAAAATAAAATTGTTAATTTTGTTATAAAATAAATAGAAAAGATATTAATTATTTAATCAAAGGAGAAAAGTAATGCAATTTGTTCGTTCTAGCAATGGACCATGAGGTTTTTTTGACCCAGCAGGTTCATATCTGCCAGGGGCTGATTGAACTGACCAGTGATTTTTTAAAGGTCATAATTATGTCTTTCAATTAGTTGGCATTAGTATTTTTGTTTTAATTATTGGTTCATTATTTGTTTGCAGAAAGTATTATGCAAAAACTGTTAATTGACAATGGTTTCGGATTTCAATCGGGATTTATCAAATTATAACTTATTTCTTAACATATGTGATTTGAGTAGCTTATTTAGCAGTTGTTTTAAAAACAGAGTGAATTTGAGGACCGGTGGGACCTTCGCAAATTCGTGGTTTAAGTGAAGTTATGCCATTACACTTATGTAGTTTACACCAGTTATTATCGGGCTTTATTTTAATTTTTCCTAGTCGAAAATTTTTTGAAGTTGTTGCTCCTTCAGCAATTGTTTTACCAATTTTAGCAATTATAACGCCGGTTAATGGTTATTGAAGTTTAGATAATTTCTTTTACTATAATTACTTTATTCTTCATACATTAATTATTTTTGCTTATTTATATGTTTATAAATATGGTTTAGTTGGAAAGCCTTATAGTAGTTTATTATTTAAATGACAGTTATTATGATTAACATTATTTTCTATTATTGCAGTAATTTGAGACTGAATTTTTAAAACAAACCAATTATTTGTGGGGCCAAGTAACGGTGAACCATGGAACAATGGTGGTTTTAATGTTGGTGGTTGAAATACAAACTTTTTTGGTGCAAAATATATGTGGCCATTTACTTGATTACCAATGTTTTTCTTAGGAATTGTAATTGTTTCATTAACCCATATTTTATTATTTTATCTACCACAAAGTTTTTATATGTGTAAATTGTAAATGCAAATGTAGCACTTTTTATATGAATGAAAACCTTATTTTTAAGCTTAATAGTTATTTTAGTAATTAATTAACTAAAATAAGCCATAAAATAAAAGATATTTTTGCTTTAATTTTTATAAAAAATCTTTACAAATTTAAAAAGCTTGATTTTACAGTTTATAAAGTGCTACACTTCATAGTACAATTTACAATGATAAAAAAACAAAAAAATTAGAATCTGTTCCTCGCGGCGTATGTAATAAATTTCATACTAAAGAAGGATTAACTTACATTACTTTTACTTTTAAATATATTTTTTGATCAGATAATAAAATTCATTATCATCTTAATCAAACTAATTTATTAAAATTTACTGATATTGAATTATTAACAATTCGCAATAAGAATCATAGTTAGCAAAGCTAACTATTTTTTATTTAATTAAGTTTTCAATTTAAAATAAAGGTATAATATAACTAAATGAAAAAAAGGTGGCGAGAACAATCGTTAAATATGCAATTATTGCAAATGATTATCAAGAATCAACACAGTTAGTTAATAAAATTAGTAAACTTTTACAAGAAAATCAATTAAAAGAAGATCTTAGTAACCCACAGTATGTTTTTATCATTGGTGGGGATGGAACTTTATTAAGAGCGGTTAATAAATTTCAAAATATTATTGATAAAGTTTTTTTTATTGTAATTAAATCTGGTTCATTAGGATTTTATGCCAACTATGATGAAAATACTTATCCTAAAGCAATTAAAGCAATTATTAATAATAAAGTTCATATTCGCCAAATGCCATTATTAGAAATTAAATATAATGGTAATCTTATTCGCTATGGATTAAATGAAGCAAAAGTTGTTGACCATGTTAAAATAATTCGTACTGACATTTATGTTAATAATGATTTATTGGAGCATTTCCGGGGAAGTGGACTTGTTTTTGCAACTAAAACTGGTTCAACAGGTTATATGCGAGCAATTAATGGTTCCATTATTGCATCTAATATTTCCACTCTATGGCAATTAAAAGAAATTGCTCCGGTGGCAAATTCAACTTTTTCCACAATTAACGCTTCAATTATTTTAGACCAAGATCAAATAATAAGGTTAAATGGTGAGTTGAAAGGAAAAAGTTTAGTGATTGATACTTATGAATCAGAAATTTTAAGTTCCGATGTAGAGTTAAAAATTAGTCAAAAAACATTGAACTTATGCTATGATAAAAAAAATGATTTGAGTCTAATTGCAAAGATGAAGTTATTATTTGCTCATTGCAATGATAACAGAGGAGATGATTAATAATGCAAACTGAATATATTATTATCATTGTTGTGGCAATGATTTTAATGCTGTTGTTTATTTTAATGATGATTTTTCGGAAAAAGATTTTTAATTTTCAAAAAATTCTTGTTCCAAAACAAGTGCTTTCTTTTTCTATTAATGATTTAATTAATATTTTAGGAACAAAAACAAATATTACAATGGTTAAAGCAACCTTAACTCGGTTGCGAGTAACAGTAAAAGATTTAGACGAAGTTGATTTGGTTTTGTTAAAAACTAAATTTAAATTAAAAAATATTGATATTGTTGCCCAAACTGTTATTTTGCCATTTGGCAATATCAGTTTAGCAATAAAAGATGAAATGAATAAAATTATTGGAACATAATTATTACAATTTTTTATTATTGTTTATTTTTATCTGCAAATAATTTGTTAAAAGCATTTTCGTGCTTTTTTTGTTACTTTTAAGAGATAATTTAATTATAAAGTGGAGGAAGAATTGCAATGATATTTGAAGAGTTTATTTTTTATGTGCCAGCGTGAGGACGATTAAAGCAACCTTTCAATAAAAAATTTAATAAAAATCGACGCCACTATAAAGACAGACATGAAGAAGCAAGGAATGGCGGAAGACAATTATATAATGATTGAGAAAATAAATTAACAAAAAATGAGAAAAAGGAATTCAAGGAGTATTTGGAACAATATACCGGAAGTCATTATGAACCAATTAATGAATATTTACGAAAGACAAATGGAAAAATATATCATAATATTGAAGCTATTCCAGCTGAACTTAAATTTACAAAAAATGATTTAAAGAAAGTTAATGATAAAATTTTAAAATTAGATAAATCATTTCAAAAAGCAAAAACAAATGAAAAATTAGTTGTTTTTCGTCGGGTTAGTGGCTATCAATTTTCAGACCATGATCTTAATTTACGTGATGCAAATAATAAAATTAATCGTGATTTATTTACGAAAATTCGGCAAGACTATACTGGTAAAAAATTTACGCAACATAGTTTTTTAAGTACGTCTTTATCAAAAGACCCTCATAAATCATATTCTGGGGAGCGTTATCCAATTTTATTAAGAATTAGTTTACCAAAAGGAACAAAAGCAATTTATGTTGATGAAATTAGTAAGTATTATGGTCAAAATGAATTATTGTTAAATCGTGGTTATACCTTTCGTTATCATAACTTCCTTATTGTTAAAGATAAAACCACAGGTAAAGAAAGTATTAAAGTTGAGATTTCTTTAGCACAAGAAGATAAAAAATTTTAAATAATAAAGCAAAGAATGAAAAGGAGAAGTAAATATTATGGAAAAAAATACAGATATTGATAATATTAAGCAACAAAGTTCTTGCCTTAACAGTGATTGTGAGCATGCGTTAGATAGTGATGATGATGGCATTCCTGATTGTTGAGAAATCAATGGTTATACAGTTGAAGGGGGATTAATTGTTCCTTGAGATGATAAAAAACACAAACCAGGTAAATTTATAAAATATAAATCAGACCCGTATAATAGTCATACCACGGGAGATCCTTATTCGGATGCTGAAAAAGTATTAGGAAAAATTGACCAAGGAGTTTTACCAGAAGCACGTCATCCGCTTGTTGCTGCGTATCCTAAAATTGGAGTAATAGACTTCTTGCATAACCTATTAAAATAATTGTAAATATTTTTAAAAAGATACTAATAGCAAATTATAATTTTAATTAATTATGTCTTTTATTTAAAAATTTAATATTTWWAT
>NZ_RXFZ02000039.1:0-6614 GCF_044714365.1 Spiroplasma sp. hy2 | reverse complement strand
ACTAATTTGCGGGCAAAAGTTAAAATTGTATCTAATTCAACTGTTCCATCTTCAAATTCCACTGTTGAATATTTTAATAGGTTATCATCAGTATTAAATACTTGCCCTTCGTTTCCTAAACCTTCATTATATTTAATATTTTTCTTTCTTTTATATGTTAAACCAAATTTATTGGCTTCTTTTCACGCAAATAATGCTTCTCAACTAAATTTTTGTTGATAAGTTTGTAAATATCATTGTTCAAATGTTTCTCGGTCTTGTTTTGTTGCTTGATTAGCAATATCTCCGAAAATTCTTTGTGGGTTTTGTGCCATAATTATCTCCTTCTTTCTATTTATTAAATACATTGTCTGTATCTAAAATATTGTTTTCTTTGTTTTCTACTTTTGGTACGCCACCAGTATTAACTGTTTGTACTTTAATTAATTCATCATAAACACTTTGCAATTGTGCTTTAATAATTTCAATATCATCGCTAATATCATAAGACTTTAATAAAACATTTTTAAAGTCTTCATTATCAGTTAAAGAATTAATAAAATAAATTATTTCAATTTGTTTTAATTGAATTGTTTGTTTTTCAATTTGTGAAGTTAATTCAGTATTTTTTGTTTGTAATTCATTGATTTGTTGATTACTATTTTCTAAATTACTTGCATTAAATTCTTCAATTTCAGAAGTATTTTCTAAAATAATTTCAGCAGTTTTAATATCTAAATTACCATCTTCATTTTTAATAGGTTCATTATTTTCATTAATAAGAACATATTTTATATTTTTTAATGCCATTATTTTTTCTCCTTTTTCATTGATGATTGTATAATGCAAAAATAAAAAATGCAGAACAATAATCTGCACTTTTTATAAAACTCCTGATTTAAAGAAGTTGTTTCATTTAGGATGTAACATTACTGTTACTATTAAAATTATATATTATTAAGTTTATTTTTGATTATTTTTAGAACGAGTTCTTGGCACTTTTTTAATAATTTCAAAACTTTCAATTCTAATACAATGAAAGTATTTTTTTGTTATTTTATTTAAAGTATTTCAAATAGTACCCGTAACTCTAATTTCATCATCTTTTCTTAATTTTAAAAAAACTGATAATAAATTAGGATCATATATTGACAAAGTAGTATAGTTCATACCCGATCAACTGCATCCTGCAGAATCAGCATCAATTTCTACACCACCAGCTGTTTTGGCTACAATTTTAGTTTTTACAGGATCAGAATGAATTTTAACATCAATTACTATTTTATTTATTCATTCTCGTTTTTTCTCTACAATTTCTTTTTTTGTCACATTCTTTTTAATAGTAGAACTAGCAGTATTTTTTGTAATAGTTAGTTTCTTTTTAGTCACTGGTTTATTTGCTTTATTAACTAAATTGCTTTGAACTCTTGGCATTTTTATCTGACTCCTTTTTTAGAAAATATTGTAAATGTTTTCAAGCATCTAATTCATGTTCTGACATTTTTATATTTCCTTTATAATTTAATTTTATTGTACCTCTAACATTTGGTTCTTGTAGAATAATAGGTCAATTAAATTTATATTTAAAAAGAGCTTTTAAACCACCAATACATAGCGGAGTTGATAAAACATTTTTAATTTTTAAATTCGGCCAAATTTGGAAATTTTCAATTATAATTAATACATTTTTTAAATCTAAAATTTTATTAATTCAATTATAAATATTTTCAACTGCATTTTCATCTGACTTTGATTCAATAGTAATATGTTGATAAATATATTTTTGTTTAACATCATAAGCTATAATACCAGTTTGTCCAATTCCAGCAGGGTCAATTGCAATAATATAATTAAATATTATTTTTTCTTTTCTCATGACGTTACTAATTTTTTTGCAATATTACTTTCTTTTTGTTGCTCCATTTTTTCTAAAATATAATTATAAAAATGCATTTCTTTACGAATAATATTAATTGACTCATGATGAATTTGATATTCATTAAGTTGTATTAAAGTAGCTTGCATAGTTTTAACTTTCATTTTAATTTCATTTAATAAATCTTCCATAATTGTAGTTCCTTTCTAATTTTTCTTTACTATTGCTCAATGTTCATCTGTAATTTCATCTTTTGACACTGAATATGATCTTAAAATTAATTCATTTAATTTTATTGTTATTTTTTTACTAAACTTTTTCATAATAAAAACTCCTTAATTTTTCTTTTATTTGCTTTTAATTTATTTTTCTTGACTTTTATTTTATGTTTTTTAATTCTGTATTTATTACTTGTCATTTTATTTATCCTTTCTAATTTAATAATTTTTTATAGCTGTAAATTGTAAATGCAAATGTAGCACTTTTTATATGAATGAAAACCTTATTTTTAAGCTTAATAGTTATTTTAGTAATTAATTAACTAAAATAAGCCATAAAATAAAAGATATTTTTGCTTTAATTTTTATAAAAAATCTTTACAAATTTAAAAAGCTTGATTTTACAGTTTATAAAGTGCTACACTTCATAGTACAATTTACAAGCATAAATAATGTAACTTAAATTCACTCTTTGAAACTATATTTCCATAATTAATATTTTTATTGCAATAAGAACATTTAATTTTAATTTTCACTATTCAAATAATCTTTGTTGTATATTAGTAGTTCTATTTTTTGCAATTTCAAAATATTTAAAAATAATTTCAATACCAATTCATTTTCGTTCTAAATTTTCACAAGCAACTGCAGTAGTATCACTTCCCATAAATGGGTCAAACACAACATCATTTTTCTTTGAATATTTACGAATTAAAAATTCTATATCTTTAATTGGCTTTGGGGTTGGATGTCCATTTGATTCTTGACCGATTGGACTATGAAAAAATATTTTTTTATTTTCATATTCAGTTAAGTAATTAGGTACTCGCATATTTCATTCATATTTATAAATTACTATACAAAATTCTTTATCTTGATAAATAAAATTATTTGACGGCAATGGATTTAATTTTTCTCAAATATAAAAATCAAAATAGTATCCATTTTCTTTTACTCATTTTATATAATAAAATATTTGTTCTTTATTCATTCAAATTAAAAATAATTGTGATTTTGAAATTCGTTTAAATTCGTTTAAATAGAATTCAATGTCAATATTTTTATTAGCTTGTATCAAATTTAAATCATCATTTAATTTATTAAAAACAGCATTTACTTTTGATTTTGATTCATATTTTTTCTTATTATTAATACTTTCATAAAAATATGGAGGATCAGTTAAAATTAAATCAACTGAATTATCAGGTATATTTTTAATTAATTCTTTTGAGTCACCCAAATATAAAGTACCTAATAATGTCTTATGAATTATGTTCTTCATTTAATTCTTTTCTAATATTTTCTAATTTAGAAATAATTTCATTATCCTTATATTTTTTTGCTAATGCTTTTAACCAAAAATAATGTTTTGATTCCACTTTTATTTCTCCTTATAACAATAAATTTTAATATTTTGTGTATGAAACTGTTTTTTGTACGATAAACAACTTGATGAACATACTTTTTTTTAATTTCAAAAAGCGGGTTATCAGGACTAACCTGATAATAATTAATTACTACATCTTCTACTGATTCATAAATACCAACTAAATCATCATTTATGTCATATATTGCATATACTAAATTTTTAGCTAATCCCATAAAATATCATCCTCATTAAAATTTATTGGTTCAGTATTATTTTTATTAGACTCTTTTTCTAGGTCATTTATTTGCCGTGAATATGCCGACTGATTACCTCTTGCTTGTTTCTCAATAAGTTCTTTTAATTCAGAACCTAAAATATGACAAGTAATAATTTTTTTATTATTTTTAAAAATAAACTCTTCATACAATTGATTCGGATAAATCCCTAATCTTACCTGATTAGGAAATTTACCTGGTCAAATTAATTTTTTTGGCTGTAATCAGCTCGCACCATAAGTTTTTGGTGAAACACAGTTTCTACAATTAAAAGTATCAAATTTTACATCCCGAATATAATTTTTATTCATATAAACATATACAATCTTTTGACTATATTCAATTTTAAAAACCTCCAGTCCGTTGCTAATAAAGTGTTTTTAAACATGTTAGATAACATGTTATTGAACACATTATTTAACTAATTGTTTAACTTGTTTATTAACTTGTTTATTAACATGTTGGTGTTAGCAAAAAAAGCATACTAAAAAATATTTGTTAACTTTTTTGTTAATTTAACAAATTTAATTAAAAGTTTAATAAACAAGACTTGTTTTTAACAAATAAAAACGAATTTTCCCTTTTTAGGAAAAACCCGTATCTTTTTTACTCGCCCACTTCCATTAGTTCTTTTTCTTTTAGAGTTGCTTTTTCATCAATTTTTTTAATAAATTGGTCCGTTAATTTTTGAACTTCCCCTTCATAATATTTTTTATCATCTTCAGTTAATTCAGAATCTTTTTTAAGGTGTTCATTACTATCTCGTCGTTCATTCCGAATTGCTACTTTAAACTGTTCACTAGCTTTTCACATTTCCTTAACCAACATTTTACGACGTTCTTCAGTTAGCGGAGGAATATTTAACCGAATTAAATCTGCTTCTGAATTTGGTGGTAAACCTAAATCTGCTTTATTAATTGCTGTTACAATTAAATTAATAATTGAACGATCATATGGTTTAATAACTAATTGTCGTGCTTCTGGCACCATGATATTAGCCAATTGTTGAATTGGTGTTAGTGTTCCATAATAATCAATCATAATATGTGATAACATATTTGGATTGGCACGACCAGTACGAATTTTAATTAATTCATTTTCAAATGAAACGATTACTTTTTCCATTTTTTCTTTTGTTTGATTAATAACTTCTTGCGACATTTATTTTTTCCCTCCTGTAACAATTGTTGAACGCGCATTACCATGTGCTGCCTTATAAATATTATCTGGTTCATTAATATCAAAAACAACGATTTTAACATCATCTTCCATTGCTAAACTAGATGCTGTTAAATCCATTACTTTTAATTGTTTTTTTTGCAATTCATTTAAACTAATATTATCAAAGCGAACTGCATCAGCATTATGGCGCGGATCTTTATCATAAATACCATCAACCCCATTTTTTGCCATTAACATAACATCTGCATCAATTTCAATTGCTCTAATTGTTGCTGCTGTATCAGTTGTAAACTTTGGTTGGCCAGTTCCTCCAGCCATAATAACAATTGCTCCTTTTTCTAAAGCAGCTTTTGCTTTTTTAAACAAATATGGTGAAGCAACTTCCGGAACTTGAATTTTTGAAGTTACAACAACATTCTGACTACCTTCATTTTTTAATACAGCCTCTAATGCTAAAGCATTCATTACTGTTGCTAACATCCCCATATAATCTGCACTAATTGGATTCATTTTAATTGTGTCAGCACGATTACCGCGTCAAATATTACCACCACCAACAACAATAGCAATTTGTAATCCTTCTTTTTGTAATTTAACAATTTGTTTTGCAATATCATAAATTTTTTTCGCATCATATAAATCATCAGAATTCCCTAATGCTTCACCAGATAATTTTAGTAAAACTCGCTTATATTGTAATGCCATTATAACTTTCCTCTTTTTTTTCTATTTTATTCTAATATATTATAAATTGTTTTAACAAATAATCAAAATAAAATTACAAATTAGTAAAGAAATTTACTTTATCAAAAACTACTTAATATTAACTTAAACTTGGCAAATAAGATGTTAAAAACTCATGTCAAAATTCTCATTCTTTTGTTTTTAAAGCATCACTTGTTAAAAGTCAATATACAAATCCCTCCGCAAACAATTCAAAATTATCTTTAAATGAAAATTTAATAAGATAAAATAATTGAAAAATCTTTTCTTTTGTTAAACTTTGTTGCTGGTGAAAGTTATTAATTTTTTTTAATAAAAATGTTTTTAATTGTTCAATCACATTAATTTTATAATCTAATTTATAACGATAGTGCAGCAAATGTCCAAGTTCATGACATAGAGTGTAAAAAATACTTTGTTGTGAAATACCACCTTCAATCCAATTTTGTAGAAACCACATACATTTTGTATTTTTGGTTTTTACTCTTTGTATAAAAATACTTATGAATTTGTTAATTTTTTAAAAATTTTAAGGAGTTGAAATTATGCAAACAAAGCAATATTTTATTTTGCGGTCGTTAGTGAAAAAGTATGGTAAAGATATTGTTATTAATACTGTCAAATAAGATTGCAAAAGATATTGAAATTAAAAAGTAAAAGAATAAATTATTCCGCTTAATTTATTAGCGGATAATTTATTCAATAATGTTTTTTAATTGGAGCAACGCGACAACGAGCGGAGCGAGTTTGCAAATTTAAATTTTTTAATTTATTGAAAGGAGTTATATCATGCCAGTATGATTAACATGGATATTTAGTATTTTGATTTTGTTAGGAATTTTTGCGTGAATTGGTTTATCAATTTATCAAAAAGTTAGACAAATTCAAGGTAAGAAAAAAGAAAAAAAGAACTTGAAAAAAAGGAGGATAGAAAATAATGAATTTATTAACTGAAACAGTTACAAAAATCGGTTTTGGTGATGGAATGAATT
>NZ_RXFZ02000038.1:0-6973 GCF_044714365.1 Spiroplasma sp. hy2 | reverse complement strand
CCTTTAAAATATCTAACATTTTATTAAAAGTGGCTTGTTTTATTTCTGTTAATCGGAATAATTCTTTATCATTAATAAAATCAAATTTATCAAATTTCATAATTTTAGATTCCTATAATTTCTATTTTAAATATATTTTATAGGAATTTTAAAATAACTAGGTTATGCAAGAAGTCTATTATTARAAATTTTAATTGCATTACGAGAAATATTGTCAAGTCCTTCAATTCTTGTTTGAATATATTGTTTTTCATTAAAACTAAATGGAGTATTACGACTATGATTAAGAACTTCATTAAAGGTTAGATTTTGAACAAAAATAGAACTTGCAATAATGCAGAAAGTATATATCTTTTTCATTGTTAATTTTTCCCACTTCCATAGCAATTAATTTTATTTATCATAAATTAGGCTAACATAATATCTATATATTTAGTTTAACAAAAAATTAATAAGAAATTAATAAATTTAAAAAAATGTTATTTAATTAAATAACATTTTTTATTCCATTGTAATATTTATTAATTTATTCTTTTTAATTTTTCAAATCCCTATTCCAATTACTGAAATTAAAATAAAACCAATTGCTAATGTTGCTATTGAAACAACATAAGATGAAAAGGAAGGAATTAATAACATTCCGGTACTTTTAAAAACAATATGAGCAATGACATTCCATAATAATTGGGCAATAACATAACTTAAAACATAACCTAAAACAATTGCAAATAAGTAAAATCCTAAAACAATTGCAATAATTTTTCATGTTGGATATCCAAGGACTTTTAAAGTTAAGATTGTACGGCGATTTTCATCAAGCACCATAGCAATTAAGACTGATAAAATTAAAGTAACAATGACAATTATTAATCCTTCTAAAACATTAAGAACATCCCGGACAGTTCGCATTCCTTGTGAATAATTTTCTCGTAAAGTATCAAATGGTCATATTTTGTTAAGGCCATTTAATAATTTTAAATTTGTTCTTAAGTCTAATGCATTTTTAAGATCCGGTTTTTTATTATTATCAAACATTGTAAAATCATAATTATCGTTTAATGAAAATGACGAAATAATACGATAAGGCTGCAAGGTTACTCCCAATGGACTAGCTCCTGATGCAACAACATTATAATAAGAATTTGGTAAAAATTGTTCTCCTTTTTTAGTTAAATTAACTCATTGGTTCATAACCGTAACTAATGAATCTTGATTCATATAAATATTCGCTGAACTAATATCAGCATCATTTGAACCAATCACTTTAAAAGCAACTGGAACATACCCAATAGCATTTGTAATTCGAACATTTAATTTAAAAATATCCCCCGAAACTAAATTCATCGATTGATAAACCCGTTTTGCTAAAAGAACTGGTATTGGTTCATTAATTGGAACATTTGGGTCATTCCCAGTAGGGTCTGAACTAATTTTATAGCCAAAGACTTCTTTTTGGGCAATATCACTTGGTGTCGTCTTAGAACGATAATTCAATAATTGATTACGCTCTGTTTCATCACTTGTTAACCCAACAACATTTAATTGTGAAACTGGATTTTTTGAATTTTTAGTATCATCTGGACTTCAACCTGCTGATAAGAAAACATACGGGAAATCATAATTTTTATTATAAACCATATATGGTCCTAAATAAATATCTGGGTATTGACCATTAGTTGTTGTACTTAAACTATTAACCAAATTAATTCCACTAATAATTGTTTGAATATCAGCTTCATTTATTCCTTTTTCAATTAAAAATGGTTTCATAAGATTAATAATTTTTACTAAATTATCTCATCCATTAATTCATTCACCAGACTCATTATCCTTAACTTTATAATTAGCAACTGCGTCAACTGTTGTTGCACTTATATATGGATATGTTTTTGTTTCTTCATCATAATTAATCTTACTTCTAACAAGAGTTACACCACTTGGATCACCAATAATATTTAATAAATCACCACAATTTTTTTTCATATTTTTTGAATCTGAAACAGATAGACTTGTAAAGCACATCAATGGATTTGGAAAGTTAAATGTTTTATTATCATCAAGAATTTTTGCCTCATGGTAATAATTCATACGCTTATCAGCCGTAATTCACTGATAAGGTTTACTATTGCTGGCTTCTTGTGCAATATCTTGTTGATCATAACTAGCAATTAAATATGATTTAATATCATTCTTAAAATAACGGAAAGAATCTTTAACAATTCCTTGTGCCATTACTCCTGCATCCAACTGGAAAATTAACAAAAAGGACGAAAAAACTAAAACAATTAATACCATAATTCATTTTCCTAAAGATTTTAGTGCAAAGGTAAATGATAAATGAACATTAAATGTTAATCCAAAATGAGCATATTTACGACCTTTTTTTACTTTTTTAGGACAAAAACTTAAATTAGAACCTTTTAAATCATAAATTAAATCCAAAGCTGTCCGACTTAAAAGAATAAATGAGATTAAGAAAGACATCCCAATAAAAATAAGTGAAATAAAAATTGTCGCTGAAACAAAAATTAGTGGATTAAAATAAAATGATGATAATGGTAATCCTATTGAATATAAATTTGAACCAGTGAAATACATTTGCAGAGGAATACTTAAAGCTCATCCTAATAAACAACCAATTAAAGTTGTAAAAATAATGTTAAAAGTAAAAATAAATAATAATTCAAAGCGATGATATCCTAATGATTTTAAGACTCCAATTTGTCGTTTTGCATTAGTAATATCTTTTTTAATGAAAAAAGCAATAATAAATAAAATAATAATTGAACAAGCAACAGCAATTGAAGTATTAATAATAAAACCAGTATTTGTTAACATCACAACTTGTCCCGGTAATGATGCTTCAAAAGCGGCAATTGCATTATCAGGCGCTACAAAATAATTGCTTAAAACTTTTCTTAATAAAGTTATTTTTTGTGGTTCAGTTAAATTACCATTAACATTAATAAAACTAGTAATTTTTTCAGTTCCATTTGAAAAATTTTGCTTGATAGCATTAAAATTAATATCATTCATAAATAATACTGAACCATTTTTTAAATCAATAATTTTATGACCAGTAACAAGAGTTGATAGACTTACTAAATCAGGATAAATATTACTTACCTTTGCCCCATATCCAATAATATTAAATTGTAAATTTTGACTATTTCCTAAATTAAAGTGTCCACCAAGTTTTAAATGATTATAATCAGCATATTGTTTATTTAAAATAATGTTATTTTCTGTTAAATCACTAATATGTTCTCATTTTGTTACTTCAAAAAGACGATTAAACGGAGTATAAAAAATATTATTACCTCGTCAACCATCACCGTTATATAATAAATTTTTATTTTTGTTAATAGCAGTAGCATTAAAATATTGCGTATCTTTTGCTAAATTATTTGCAGTAAATTGATAACCAACATTAAAACTAAGTTCTAAGCCAGCTTTGTCACCATTAATTAAATCATTTAAACGACTTTCATCTGGATTATGAATAATATAACTTAAAAAAGCAGCAGTAAGATTCTTATTAAAATTTTTAACTAAGGCAGTAAAAGAAGATGTCCCCATTTCTGGGTTTAAATATGATGGTTCTTTTGTTCATTTACAAATTTCAGAATTAGTTAAATCACAATTTAACCCTAAAACATCAGCACGAATATTATTAAATGTTAAATGCTCAGCATCAATTTCTGACTCATCATAAAACTGAGCTAAAAAAGTACGATTATTTTCATTTATTTTTCAAGCAGGATTTCTTTT
Organism: Spiroplasma sp. hy2; assembly: GCF_044714365.1. Classification (NCBI taxonomy): domain Bacteria; kingdom Bacillati; phylum Mycoplasmatota; class Mollicutes; order Entomoplasmatales; family Spiroplasmataceae; genus Spiroplasma; species Spiroplasma sp. hy2. The sequence continues at coordinate 3,202 of NZ_RXFZ02000038.1, read as the reverse complement.
TCACACATTATTATCAATATTTAAACTATCTACTCGAATTTCATATTGATAAGGAAGACTATTTTTCTTAATATCATTTAAACCATTTTTAACTTGAAAAACAGTTGAAAAAAGAGCTGTAAAGGTTAAAACTGCACCAATAATAAACAAAATTAACCCAATAAATTGAGTTATTTTTTTTGTAAACCCTCGCGTAGCCTCTTTTGCAAGATTTCACATATTATTCACCCATTCCAAGAATCACTAAGTTAATTATATAAGAAAAATAACTAATTTTAAAAAATATTGAAAAACTTTAATTGCTTAATAAATTAAAAATTTTTTGCTTTCCTTTAGTAGTTGGACTGACAACATTTTATAATAAAGACTTAATAAAACAATTTTTAATGTTATTCTTTTATCATTTGATTAATTTACGAAATGCATCATATCCCAACAACATTAATAATGGAAGCACCATCATTCCTAATGATACTACAGTCATTTGTCAAGATAACAGTGGTGAAGTGTCAAATTTATGTTCTTTGATTGTTGTTAAAAAAATAAGTTTAAGCCCGGTGTATAAACCATCAAAAAATTTAATACCAAGGCAATTACTGAAGCACCTAATAAATAATAATTAGTCGGAGGAACATTATATTGTGTTTTAATTCGATAATTTGGTAATTGAATTGCAAAAGCAAAAATTACTGGTGAACAAGCCATTACTAAGATTGTCGCAATTTTAGCATCTTCAATATTATGAAAAATATCTTTACCAATGAAAAATGTAGCAATAATAGTAGCAGCTGTTACAAAAGCTAAATATAAAATTGTAACTAAACTATTGGTAAAAAAGTTTCTTTCTTACTTCGTGATTTTTCTAGCATTAAGCCCTCATCATTATTTCCTAAACCAATTGGAATTGACATTAATGTTTCAATGACTAAGTTAAACCATAAAATGTTAACAGAATCAAATGGTTTAATTTTAGTTGTAACTGAAATAATAATAATAATAAAAACTAACACATTTGCTAATTGTGCAATACAAACAAAAGCAATAACCCGTTTAATTTTATGATACACATTCCGTCCTTCTTCAACACCACGAATAATTGTTGAAAAATTATCATTTTGTAAAATAATATTTGCAACTTCTTTTGAAACATCTGTCCCTGTTATTCCCATTGCAACACCAATATCGGCTTTGCTTAAACTTGGAGCATCATTAACGCCATCACCTGTCATTGAAACAACATAGTTCATTGATTGCAAACACTCAACAATCCTTGTTTTATGATCAGGATTAACTCTTGCAAAAACTGATACATCACGTAGTTTTTCTTGTAACTTATGATTATTCATATTATCAATTTGATGGCCAGATAAAACATTCGCTTCTGAAACTGCTAGACGTAATTCTTTAGCAATAGCTAAAGCAGTTGCTTTATGATCTCCAGTAATCATAATTACTCTAATTCCTGCTTCATGTGCCTTTCTAACTGCTTCAACCGCTTCTGGACGTGGTGGGTCAATCATTCCAACAGCACCTAAAAAAAATTAAATTAGTCTCAATGTCTTGTTGATCTTTTTGCTTAAAAGCAAAAGCTAAAACCCGTAATGTTTGACTTGATAAATCTAATGCTTCCTCTTGGATTTCTTCCTTCATTTCTTCAGTTAATGGAACAATTTCGTTATTTAAATAAATTCGATTACATTGCAGTAATAATTGGTCAAGAGCACCTTTTGTATAAACAAATTCCTGTTTATTAACATGATTAACAGTTGACATTAATTTTCGATCAAAATCAAAGGGAACTTCTAAAACACGAAGATATTTTTCACGATATTCTACTTCACTAATTGTAAATCTTCTTGTAAAATCAATTAAAGCAATTTCAGTTGGATCACCAATTTGTTCATTTTTTTGGTTAATAGCATCATTACATAAAGTTAGACAATTAATAAAATGAAAAGTTGCCTTATTATTTTGGTTATAAATAATTAAAATCATTTTCTTTAAGAATCTCATTATTGAAAATAATCTCTTTAACTGTCATTTTATTTTGAGTTAAAGTCCCTGTTTTATCTGAACAAATAACATTAACTGAACCTAATGTTTCAACCGCATCTAATTTTTTAACAATAACATTAACTTTTGTCATTCGTTTTACTAATGATAAAATAACTGACACAATAACAATTAAGGATTCTGGGATAACAGCAATTGCAATTGTAACTGCTGTCATTAAATTAATTGGTCAACTATTTTCATCAGTTAATAAAAAGAAAACAAAAACAAAGATTGCTAATAAAACCGCAAAAATACTAACAACTTTTGTTAATTTTGTTAAACGTAACTGTAATGGTGTCTTTTCTTGTTTTGTTTTAACAACCGCAGCAGCAATTTTTCCAATCTCACTATCAACAGCATTTGCAACAACAATCCCAACTGCTCAACCATTTGTAATAAAAGTTGACATAAAAGCCATATTACTCTGTTCTGCTAACACTAATTTTTCTTTTAAAATTATTTCACCATTTTTTTCAACAGGAACTGATTCACCAGTTAATGCAACTTCGTCAATTAACAAATTATTTGCTTCTAAAATGCGAATATAAGCTGGAATATATTTCCCTGCTTCTAAAATAACAATATCACCTACAACTAATTCATCAACCGGAATTTCAAAAATTGCACCATCTCGTTTAACAATCGTTACTGGAATTGTCATTTTTTTAAAGAATCAAGGGATTTTCTTGCTCTAATTTGTTCAATTGTTTGAATGAAGGCATTTAATAAAACGATACATAAAATCACAATAAAATCTATCACATAAATTCGATTATTAACAACTTTTTCAATAATAACCGAAGTAACTCCTGCAATAATTAAAATAAGAGATAATGGATTTAATAATGAAACTAAAAAATTAAAATTCAATGTTTGTTTTTAGGTTTTGGTAATTCATTTTTCCCATTTTTAACTAATCTTTCTTTGGTTTGTTTTGAAGATAATCCAACATTTAAATTGCTTTTAAATTCCTGTTCTAATTCTTTATCTGATTTACTAAATCACATTTTTTATAATACCCTCGCTTTCTAAAATTTATTATTTATTAGACTTCTTGCATAACCTATTAAAATAATTGTAAATATTTTTAAAAAGATACTAATAGCAAATTATAATTTTAATTAATTATGTCTTTTATTTAAAAATW
>NZ_RXFZ02000037.1:0-6993 GCF_044714365.1 Spiroplasma sp. hy2 | reverse complement strand
TTTAAAAAATTTAAAGCAAAATCATAATCTTACACAAAATTAGTTTTCAAATTGTCATATTGATGATTTTTTTTATTTCATCAAGAGTTTTCGACAAAATTAAAGATGAATTTTTATTACTTGTAGTTTTATATTTAATATAATTAAATTTATTGCTAAATAGTTAAAAATAAAAGTATAATTTATAATGGATATAAAAAATAAAGAAGGTGACAAAAAGATATGAAAATTTGTAATAAATACAATGAAATGTTGAAAATGAAGAATTACACTTAATGAAATTGTTAATAGGAAATGAACAAATTAACAATCTTTGTAAAGATTGTTTTAATCAAAAAAAGAAAATAATATTGAATTATAGTTGGTATTTAATTATTGTTTCAATAGTAATAAGTACTAATTTAAGTATATATAAAATTCTATCGAGAAAATATCTTATTAAATAATATGAAGACAATAAAATAGATAAAATCAAAATAGAAAAATTTACTATATAAGGTGAAAATTATTGGTTGTAGCAAACAAGAATGTATTATGGTTAAAACCAAAAACTTTGTTGCTTGTTAAAAAAAGAGGAGAATTAAGATGTCATATTTAGATAATTTAAAATTATGGAAAGATGCTAAAAATTTAGATCCAACATTAGCCGCTGAATTTCAACAAATGTCTGAAGCAGATTTAATTGCTGCTTTTTCAGATGATTTAGAATTTGGAACTGCTGGATTGCGAGGATTATTAGGTCCAGGAACCGGAAAAATGAATTTATATACAATTCGAAGATCAACATTAGCTTTTATGCAATATTTAAAAACAATTTATTCTGCGACAGATTTAAAATCAAAAGGAATTGTAATTGGGCATGATAACCGTCATTTTTCAGCTGAATTTGCACAAGAAGTAGCAAATATTTTTGCTAGTAATAATATTAAAGCAATTTTATTTACTAATAATGACCTTCGCCCAACGCCAATGGTTTCTTATACCATTCGGAAAATAAAAGCGGTAGCGGGTGTTATTATTACAGCAAGTCATAATTCGCGTGAATATAATGGTTATAAAATTTATGATCATAATGGTTCACAGTTTTTGCCAGTCGCAACTGATGTCATTGGTGAAAATTACTTAAAAATTAAAAAAGAAGTTTTTACTTTAACTTTAAATCCAGATTCAACTTTAATTACATATGTTGCAAAAGAAGTCGAGGATAATTATGTCAGCGATGTTAAAGCAATGCAGTTTTATCCAAATCAAAAACGTAATATTAAGATTGTTTTTTCTAATTTGCATGGAACAAGTAAAGAATGAACTCCACGAATTTTAAAAGAATGTGGCTATGATGTTACGATTGTAGAAGAGCAATTTGATAATGATCCTAATTTTACTTTTGCCCCTAATCCGAATCCAGAATTAACAGAATGTTATGATTTAGCATTAAAATATGCGAAAAAAATTAATGCTGACGTTATTATTTTAAATGACCCTGATGCTGATCGTTTAGGAATTGGTGTTAAAATTAAAGATCATGAGTATTATTTAATGACTGGAAATGAAACAGCTCCGGTATTAATTGAGTATTTATTTTCCCATTATCAACGTCAAAAAACATTACCTAAAAATGGGGTTATGTATAATACTTTTGTTACTGGAAATTTATCAGATAAAGTAGCTGAAAGTTATGGTGTTCAAGTTATTAAAACATTAACTGGTTTTAAATGAATTGGGGATCAAATGAGCAAAGCAGCAGATAAAGGGTTAGAATTTTTATTTGGATTTGAAGAAGCATATGGTTATGTTTTAAAAGACATAACTCGTGATAAAGATGGAATTCAATCATCATTAGTCTTAGCAGAAGCTTGTTGGTATTATCATAATCAAGGAAAAACATTATATGATGTTTTAGTTGAACAATATAATAAATTTGGTTATTTTTATTGTAAAACAGTTAATTTAGTTCGTGATGGAATTGATGGCAAAAAAATTATTAATAATATGTTAAAAAAATTACGACAAGAAACAATTACTAGTTTAGATAAAATTAAATGTATTAAAAAAGAAGATTATTTGCATGGTTTATATGAAATGCCAGGCCAAGACTTACTAAAGTTTTATTTTGCAGATGGTAGTTGATTTGCAGTTCGTGCAAGTGGAACAGAACCAAAAATAAAATTCTATTTTGTTTGTGTTGATAAAACAAATGAAGAAGCAAAAAGAAAAATGGAAGCAATGTATCAAGAATTAGAAACTAATTATTTAAAAGAATAAAAGTTATGCTAATATATAGTTGGAAAATAGGGGGTTTGGGTATGGCAAAAATTATTTTTGAAGCGGATGATAATCGCAAAGGAATTGTTGATAAAATTTTTGTTACAAATAAACAAGTTGTCCAAAAGGGGGATAAACTTGCTAACATTATTACACAAAATAAAGTTTATGAAATTAAAGCGCCAATTACTGGTGAAGTGTTAAATCTTATTGTTTATGAAAATAAAGTTATTAATAGTGGTGATGTTTTATTAGATTTATTACCATTTGAGGCAACCCTTAATGAACATGACAATAATTTTGAGCAACCCTATAATACTATTTATTTTAATGGTTCTGGAAAATATAATGTACAAAATCGGCCACCAATTGATGTTAAAAAATCAGAAACAGAAATTTTTCGCGAAGAATTAATTGAAACATTACTAGCACGTGAAGTAGCTGGTGAAAATCCACAAGATGATTTTGAAGATTCAATTGAAATTGATTTACCAGAAGAAAATATAGCACAAGATTCAACCCCATTTTTTAGCCAGAATAATGATTCAAAGACATTTCCGTTTAAAGATAAAGTTGAAAATGTTCTTGAGAATATTCCTAGTGAAGAAAATATTGAAACATTGCAAAAAGATTTGGGTGATTTAAAAGAAGATTTGGCAATTGTTAAAGATGATTTAGCAACAATAACAATTGAAGAAGAAGTTATTGAAGAACTTGAAAATTTAGAACGTGATTTAGCATTTATAACAGAAATGGCTGCGAGAAAACAAGTTGATGATAAAAAACTAGACCCCTTACATCATCAACCCTTTGATAGAGAAGAATACAAACAAGAAAATTATACAAAAGAAGAATTAAAAAGTAATTTTGCTCAAAGTATAAATAATGTTGATGATTCAAAAATGGAACCTATTATAAATTTAGAACAAGATAAATTAGTGGAAAATAAGCCGAAGGAGCATCATAGTCAACATTCAAAGTCACATTCAACGGTTCATTCGTCTGTTTCCTCTCATCTTAAAAAGCATAAGTCAGAAGATGCAACGTCAAGGGAACATTCCGCTTCTTCAGAACATAAAATAAAAGAAAATCCACAAACTTTGCAAGTTGACAAGGTAAAATTAAATCAAGAAGCAATTATTCGTGCAAAAGAAATTATGGAAAGTAAAAAAAATATTGTCCATGGTTTTATTGATATTGAAGTTGATGTTAGTGAGTTAGTTAATTTATTGTCAATTATGCGTGAAGCATATTCACAAAATGATATTGAATTAACATTATTGCCTTTTTATGTTAAAGCAGTCTATGATGGATTAAAAAAATTTCCTGTTTTAAATGCATCCTTTATTAGTCAGAAAAATGAAATTTTATTAAAATGATTTTATAATATTGCTTTTAGTGTAGATATTGATACTGCAGTAAAAATGCCTGTTTTATATAATTTAAAAAATGTTTCAATTAAAGAAATTGCTTCAAAGCTAACAAAATTAATAAGTAAAAGTATTAATAATGAATTAAAAGAAAAGGACTGTCAAGATGCCTCATTCTCAATTATAAATTATGGTGAATATGGAATAACACGGGGAACATTTACAATTCCAGATGATAATGTTGCCGGAATTGCAATGGGTATTATTTTTAAAAAACCTGTTGTGGTTGAAAAAAATGATATTGCAATTCGTGATATTATGGTAATTACATTGGGGTATAATGAATCTGTAATTAATATTACTGAAGCAAGTAAATTTATCCATTATGTTGCATATTTATTATCAAATCCAGGACTTTTATTATAAGATAAAAAGTCATTACTCACTTTTTTATTTCTAGGAGGGGAAAAATGAATATTAAAGATTTAACAAAAGAAGTTAATAATGTAGAATTAATCGTAATTGCTGATAAGGTGACCCAAGGGACAGCATCTAATGGCAGCACTTATTTATCAATAACCTTGAAAGATCGTACTGGAACAATTGAAGCAAGGTTATGAGATGCTCATCCTGCTGATATTGAAAGTTGAATTAAAGGTAATTGTTACAAAGTAAATATTAATATTATCGAGTATCGAAAAGTTTTACAAGCAAAAATTAATAGTTATAATATTGTTGATAATGCCAGTATTAATCTAGATGATTTTATTGAAGTTGCGCCGCTTCCAGCAGATGCAATGTATGATGAAATTATTACAACAGTAAAAAAAATGAAAACAACTGAATATCGTGAAATTATGACTTTAATTTTAGCAAAATATGGTGAGCAATTTAAAATTTGACCAGCTGCTATTCGTAATCATCATGAAATTAAATCAGGTTTAATTTGACATAGTTTAACTATGCTGCAAATGGCAAAAAATGTTGTCAATGTTTATCATGATCGTTTAATTGATGCGGAACTATTATATTGTGGTGTTATTTTACATGATTTAGGAAAAGTTATTGAAATTACAAGTGGTGCTACGAATGATTTTTCATTTGAAGGAAAATTACTTGGTCATATTTCAATTATGGCAAATGAATTAAATCATCTTGCCCAAAGTAATAATTTAAATTCAGAAAAAATTGTTTTATTAGAACATATGATTTTAGCTAGCCATGGTCGATTGGAATATGGTTCACCTGTTGAACCACACTTATTAGAAGCAGAAATCTTATCATTTTTAGATAATTTAGATGCACGAATTTACCGTATTGATAAAGAACTAGAAAAAACATTGCTTAATGAGCAAACACAACGCTTGCTATCTGTTGAAGGCCGTTGATTTTTAAAACATTTTGAAAAATAATGGTTAATTTAATTGTAAAAAGTTTAAAATTTTTTTAAAATTTTATATTTTTTGCAATTTTTTCTGTTTTTCATTTGATTTTTCTTTTTTATTTTTTGTGACAGGTATATAATAACATTACGGTATGATTTAATTTTCAGGAATAAATGCCATAACAAAATAACTATTGGCACATTTAGTTAGTTATATCGAAAGAACTATTAATACTACTAAGAATAGAAAAGGAGAATATAACATGAAAATTATTATAGTTGGAACTAACCATGCAGGTACAACTGCTGTTAGAATCTTAAGACGATTAGATCCGAAAACAGAAATTGTTACTTATGATAAAAACAACAATATCTCATTTTTAGGATGCGGAATTGCACTATGAGTTTCAGGAGAGGTAAAAGATCCAAACGGTTTATTTTATGCTTCACCAGAAGTATTAAAAAATGAAGGTATTAAAGTAAACATGGAGCATGAAGTATTATCAATTGATAATAAAAATCAAAAAATTCGTGTAAAAGATCTAAAATCAGGAAATGAATTTGATGATAATTATGATAAATTGATTTTAGCGATTGGTTCTTGACCAATTATTCCACCAATTGAAGGAATTAAGCAGGAAGGTGTTCATATTGTTAAATGATTTCAACATGGGGAATTAGTAAAAAAAGCAAATGATGACAAAAATATTCAAAATGTTGTTGTATGTGGGGCAGGATACATTGGCGTTGAATTAGTTGATGCTTTTCATCAAAAAGGAAAAAATGTTACTTTAGTTGATATTTCAGATCGCATTATGCCACGTTATTACGATAAACCTTTTACTGATAAAGTTGAAGGAGCAATGCGTAAAGCGGGTGTTAATTTACGTGGTGGCGAAAAAGTTATTAAATTTGAGGGTAACAATAATAAAGTAACAAAAGTAGTAACAGATAAAGGTTCATATGATGCTGATTTAGTAATTTGGTCAGTTGGTTTTAAACCTGCAACAGAAATTTTAAATGGTGTTATTGATTTAGACAAAAATGCAGCCATTAAAGTTGATCAATATATGCAAACATCAGACCCAAATATTTTTGCAATTGGTGATTGTGTTGAAGTTTATGATAATGCTAAGAAACAGCCAGCATATATTGCTTTAGCAACAAATGCTGTTCGAACAGGAGTTATTGCAGCTGTTAATGTTTTAAAACCAGCAGGTTTAGCATCACCAGGATTCCAAGGTTCAAATGCAATTAATGTTTTTGGTTGAGCGCTAGCTTCAACAGGAATGACAGAAACGGTGGCAAAAGATTTAGGATTTGATTACGATCAAATTACATTTACGGATAATGATCGTCCAGAATTTATGGATACATATCAAGAAGTTTTAATTAAAATTCTTTGAGACAAAAAAATAAGAAAAATTATTGGTGCACAAGTAGCTTCAGAGGCTAATCATACAGAAGTTATGTATATGTTTTCATTAGCAATTATGAAGGGAGTTACAATTGATGAACTACCATTAATTGATATTTTCTTCTTGCCACATTTTAATAAGCCATATAACTTTATTACTTTACCAGGCTTAGAAGTATTAGGATTAAATTACTTTAAAAAATAAGAAAAATGATTTGTTTTAAAAATTCTTCTACAGATGTTTATTTTAATTTGGCTTTAGATGAGTATCTTTTAAAAAGTGATATTAAAGACAACATTTTTTTTGTGAAAAAATTTTAATACAATTGTTATTGGTCGAAATCAAAATACGATTGAAGAAATTAATTTACAAGCGGTTGAAACTGATAAGGTGAATGTTGCTCGTCGAATAACAGGTGGTGGGGCTGTTTATCAAGATGATGGTAATTTGTGTCTTTAATTTTGTCGAAAACTCTTGATGAAATAAAAAAAATCATCAATATGACAATTTGAAAACTAATTTTGTGTAAGATTATGATTTTGCTTTAAATTTTTTAAAT
>NZ_RXFZ02000036.1:0-7327 GCF_044714365.1 Spiroplasma sp. hy2 | reverse complement strand
TAAACTGTTTTTTAATTCTGTAATTATTTTTTCCATCAATTATTTACCTCTTATATATTAAAAATATACCTAAAATTAAGTATATTCTATAAATATCAAGAGTTTTCTACAAAATTAAAGAAMTATTTTATTGTCAATATTTATCTATTATATTTTTTATTTTTATTATTTTTGCACACTAAAAAATAATTTTTATTTAATTTAACATTTTTAAAATTAATAAATTAAAAACTAAATACTTAAATTTTTAACTTTAAGAACTTCAACTAAATTATTTTTATTAATTACAATATTTTTCATTTCTTTATTATTTTTCATATTCGTTTCACTATTAGTTTTAATCATTGAAGCAGTTAATAAATTATTAAAAGTTAATTTATTATAAATTTTACCTCCTCTACCTTTAACACTTTTCGCTTTCGAAATATCACCTTCCATATGACAACCGATATTATTAGGGAGAATTTGATTACGAATACCTTTTTCATTATTTTTAATATATTTAATTGTTTTTAATAAATAACTTCGTTTATTTCCAACAATATATGGCAAAAGAGAATTTAATAAATCTAATAATTCATCATATTTGCCATTATAAAAATAGTGTTTTGCTATATTATATTTTATTTCTTGCATTTTATTTCTTTTTCGATATGATCATAAATGTTCAATTTTTTTAACTAAATGATACTTATCTAAACTTACATCAAGAATATTATCTTTAAATTCTTTTGCAATAGCATTAGCAATAGTTTCAATATAATTTGCACCATCACCCAAAACTAAAATCTTTGTATCTTTTTTAATATTATAACTATGCATTGCTTCAATAACTTTATTTGTAAACACCTTAATATTAGTTAAATTTTTAATTTTATGTGGAATATTATTCATTTCGAAAACACCTTTTTTATTTTCAATTACTGGTCTTTTTTCAGTTGATTTTTCCTTATCAAACCCAGTATGTATACTAGAAATTAATATATGTTCTTTTAGTTTTTCTTTGGTTTTATCATCTCGCATAGTTTGAAATGTACCATCCGCTTGAACATATATAGTATCTCGAGTAATATCTATTTTATTACTTTGATTAATATGAATATAGTCAATTTTATCTAAATCAACATTCTTATAAATATTTGATATTGTCATATTACTAACTTTTGAATCCGCAACTGTATCTATAACATCACCATATCTTTTTCCATCCCCCATAAATGATAATATTTTTTCGCGCAATGAATTTTCTGTTCTTTGTCATTTTTTAATTTCCAAATATTCATCTAACAAAAAAACATATACTTTTCTTTTTAAAATTTCATCAAAATAATAATATCTTCTTCGCGGAATAGTTACATGGCATCTTTTTGTTATTATAGTTTTATTTCTTTTTTCTTTTATTTTATATTTTTGATATTGTGGATCTTCTTTTGTCATTTTAAACAATTCATCATCTTTTTTAATTAATTTTTTAGTAATATCTTCAATATATTTTTTATCATTTTCTTCTTCAGCATCTTTAAAAAAATCGATATTTGTAATCATTTTAACATTTCCACTTTCTAATTATTATCAAATAATACTCACACACTAACTCTAATTTAAATATTTGTCAAATTTAATTTTAATAAAAACAAGATTAAAAATAATTTTGTAATTGGAGGCGATAATTAATATTATTAACTATCTTAATTTTTATTAAAACAAACAGTTATGGTTATCCCCATATGTATGGTAAAAAAATAGAAGTTAAAAAATAAATAATATTAATTATTTTAACAAGTAATGCAAGAAATCTAATAATCATCCCAATATTCCTACCTTCCTAAAACAGCTCTAAAAGAGCTTATATATATATATATATATATATATATAATGTCAATAGAAATTGAAAAAAATATTCAAGGAAGAAAGGAAATAATATGAAAAAACTTTTAGGATTATTAGGAACAATTATGATAGCTGGAAATGCAATACCATCAGTCATTGCAGCAGCACCTAATCGAAAACACAATATTAAAAAAAGACAAAATAACGAAAATACCTCAAATACTCCAAAAACGCAAGATGATCAACAATCTCAATTTTCAACAATTTCAGATAGCAAAGTTGAGATTATTGAAAAAGAAATTATTTTAGATGAAAATTATTCTGATAATATTCAAAAAATGTTACAAGAACTTATTAAAAATAATCAACTTGACCCGTTAAGAATGATAAATAATGAAGGAATTATTAGAACAGATTATTTTGAAACACAAGATAAAAGAAATGAACGAGAAGCTAATATTAAAATTATAGAAAAATTAGAAGAAATTTTAGAATTAAGAAAATTTAATGTGGATAAGATAAGAATTTTAGTTTTAACTTTAAAAAATAAAGATAACAATGAAATAAGATTAATAATTAATTTAGATAATTTTTACCTGCAAGGATTTATCAATAACAATAATCAATATTTTTATTTTAAAGAAGAAAAAAGTATTGATCAATGAAAGCAAGAAATAAAAAACTTAACAGAAGAATTAAAAAAATGACAAAAAATAAAAGAAGAAATTAAACTTTTAGATTTAGAAAAACTTAATAATAACAAAAATATAATTGAAGAAATTGACAAAAATAAAGAAAATTTAAAAAAAGAATTGAGTAAAAATTATAAAGAAAATAAAGAAAAAATTGATTTTTTAAATAAAAATTTATTTAATCAAATTCAAATAAATAATCAAGATTCAGGAAATATTAATAAATTAAATGAATTAAAAGAAAAAGTTGAAATATTAAAAAAAGAAAATATATATATCGGTCAAATTCAAGAAAAATTAAATGTTTATCAAAAAATTCAACAAATAAGGCAAAATACTCTAAGTTTATTAAATAAGGGGAAAATGAAATCAGAAATTAAAAAAGGAGAATATGAAGAAAATATAAAAAACTATAGATGAGACAATGTATTTAATGAAATAAATACAATTATTGAAAGTAAAATTAATACAATTCAACATAAAAAAATTAAAGAAAATAAAATAAATGAAAAAATAATAAAAAAATATTCAATAAATGAAAATAAAAAACATATGTTAAATTACAATGGTTCATACCAAAATAAAGGTTTAAACGCTGTTAATCAAAATATTATTATTTCTCAGAATAATTTAAATAATGCAATTTCAAATTTATCAAAATTTAATAATGATAACAAACAAAATCAAACTATAAAAGATGATTTAACGCAAACGATTTTTATAACTAGTGAATTTATCCGTTTTGGATCTCATCTTAAATATTTTAATTATGAAAAAGATGGAAAACAAGTTGAATTTAAAAATATTCAAGAAGATATTCAAAATATTATTAATTCTATAAATGATAATAAAATTCAATGAAAAAATTATTCTGAACAATTAATTGGCGGATGAATAGCGGCCAGTAAATATTTAGAACAAAGGAAAAAAGAAATTTTTCAAGATTTAAAATTATTTATAAACTATTTTATGATTCAAGATAGAATTATTAAAAAATTAAAAAAAACTAAAAAAGAATTAATTTTAAATAAAAACGGATTAGAAATGATGCTTAAATTATTTTTTAATATTATAGAAAAAAATATTTTTTTAAATTCAGATCAAAAATTAATAAAAATTTGAGAAAAACAAAAAGAAAAAACACAAAATGAAGAAAAAATTAAAAATTTAAATAAATTAATAAATAAAGAAAAACAATTTAAATATCGTCTTTTAATGCTTCTACAATCTATTTTTTTTTAGGATTATAAAAATTGTGGAAACAAATGAACTTTTTGTCAGTTGTCATTACGATAAAAAAATAACATATGATGAATTAAATAATATGGAGGAAATTCCATTATTATCCGTTTTAGTTATTAAAAATAATTTAGATTTTATAGAATTATTAATTTGAAAAAAACCGGAAATAATAAACGCAACAAATAAATCTGGTAATACCCCTTTACATTATGCTTGTTTATTTGATGTGAGTGATAAAAAAATAGATCAAGAAATGATAAATGAAAAAATTAAAGATATAGATAGTTATTTACGTTTAATTTCACAATCAAAAATAAGTAATGATGAAATAGAAGAAAGTAAAAATAATTTATTAATACAATTTTTATTAGAAAATAGTCCAAAAGAAATTATTAATAAACCAAATAAATCTGGTAATACCCCTTTACAATTAGCTATATATAGTAATAATATAAAAGCTGTTGAATTATTTATACAGAAAGCGAAAGAACTATATGGTGAACAATCACAACAATTTAAAGATTTCATCAACGCAAAAAATAATTTTAATAATACCCCTTTACATTTTGCGATGCAACAATTTGGAACACTAAAAATTAAAAATATAAATATTATTAAATTATTACTTGCAAATGGTGCTGAAATTAACACAAAAAATAATGATAATATAACACCATTATATGCAGCATCATTCAACAACAATATAAAAGCTGTTGAATTGTTAATTAAAGAAGCTAAAAAATTATATAAGGGGGGTGTCTCTGAAGAATTTAAAAAAATTATTAACATAAAATCTAAAAAGTATGGAATGTCATCGCCTATACATGCTGCTATACATCAAAACCATATAGAAATTGTTAAATTGTTGCTTGCAAATGGTGCAGATGACAATATCGAGATGATTTCTCAATCTTTAAATTGTTGTAAAGAAAATAATAATAATAATAATGATTGAAAAAAAACAAAGAGAAAAAGTATTAAATTTTTTAGAAAAATATTATGAATTAAATAAAAAAATAAAAAAAGATGAAGAATTAATAAAGAATTTATCAGAAAAATTTACACCAGAGCAAAAAGAACAATTAAAAAAGAAAATTAAAAAAAGAATAGAAACCAATAGAAAAGAATTAAATGAATTATTACAAATTCAACTATCAGATGTTATTACAAAAACTGATTTAGGGGAATTACCAGATAATAATAGTCCAGAAACTATTTTAAATAAACTAAGAGAACTAAATCCTAATTTAGATATTAGTAAAGTTAAAGTACACGAGAATAGCATTACTGATACTGCCGCAAGTATTGAAACAATTGATAAAATATATCCTGATGATACAGTAAAAGTTACATTTACACTTACTAAAAAAACAAATAATTCAAATTATCCACAAAAACAAAAAAATGATGATTCTGAGAATAATATTGGAAATAAAAAAAATTATCCAGTTAAAAATCAATCTATTAAATCTGTTAATATTAGTGGAATGCAAAATCAAAATAATCTATATGATGTTCTTCCGGATAATAGTTGTTTGTTTTGATCTGTAGCAACTGCTTATTTATTACCTGTAAGAAATAATGATGAAAAATTTAAAACAAGATTTATTCAATTATTTGGTGAAGAAAATTTAAAATATTTGCAACTTATTCAAAAATTATTAAAGCAATATAATTTAGAAAATAATAGCAATACTCAATTATGATATCAAGATCAAACGACAAATAATTTAGTTACAAATGTTTTTCGTAATCGCGTTATTGATTATATACAATCACATTTAGATACAATTCCAACTAGTAATGGTGAATTAACATTTAGGAATCTTATTCAAGAAAATAATGAAATTGATTCTACTTATTTGGAAAGAATGAGACAACCATCAACATGAGGTGGTCTGTCAGAAATAATAGCAATGGCCAATATTTTAAATGCTAATATTAGTGTAAATAATGATGCACCTTATCAACCAATTAATCAAAATTCAACCAATACTATAAATCTATTTCATGTTAATAATAGAACTCATTATAATTTTGCTTTAACACCAGAAGATCAACCAAATCACCCTAGTGCTATTAATGACAATCAGAAAAATACCCCTGTAGTTGACACAACAAATAGACCAAATAATTTACAACCAACAAACACAAAATCAGAGACAAAGGTAATTTTATCTAACAATTATGATGATAATCAGGGTAATAATATTATCAATCCACAAGAAAAAAATGAAAATTAAATTACAAAAAAATGAATATCATTTTTTAGATAAAAAAACAGAAGACAATAGTTTGAAAAATGATGAAAATTTAGAAATTAACTTAATTAAAAACAATAATAAAATAAATACAAATGCCCCTGTAGTAAATAAACCAATAAGCACAAATAAAAATATGGAAAATTTACAAAAAACAAATGCCAAGACAATAAGTAAATATAACACCCTTTCAAAAGCAGAAAAACAACAAAAATTAAATGAAATTAATCAACATTACCAAAATCTATCTGAAAATGATAAAAAAAATTTTAAAGATAAATTAAAAGCAATCGGTACATCTGCTATTGGTGCCGGAATTAGTGCGGTTGGAACAAAAATAACTGTTAGTGGCGGGGGGGCGGCGAGCAATGCTGCCGTATCAACGGGTGAAGCGATGGAAATGACTTCACTATTATCAGAAGAAGGTTTGGCAGCGGCTGAAACTTTATCAGTCGCAGAAGGAACAACGGCAGTTATTGCGACAGAGGGATCTATAATTGGTGCAGAAGCTGCGACAGCTAGTGCATTAGCTCCCGAAACATTAGGTTTATCATTAGTAATTGGAGGATTAGCAATCGCCGGAACAGCAATCATTTGATGATTAAGTGGTCATGATAATACACAAGCAGTTAAACATGAATCACATAATCAATATAATGAAATTGAAAAATACTATAAATTTTTAGCTCATGATCAATTAAAATTAGATATTAATATTACTAAATGAGATAAAATTAAACAAATTTATCAAGAAAATTCAAATAATTATCAAGAATTTAAAAATAAAATCAAATCAGAAATTACTAATTTTCACAAAGAAGATCATAGTGGTTGGGGAGGATCACTTACTGATGATGATATTAATACTTTAATCAATATTATTTATAATCATTTTCAAGAAATAAATAATCATTTTTCATCTAATCCTAATCACGGCTGAAAAATTGTTACAAATACAATTGGCAGTTATTTTATAATTGAGGAGGAATAGAAAAATGAAAAAAATATTAATTATTTTAGGAACAATTAGTTTAATTACTAGCGGAAGTAACAATTTAATAGCATGCGACAATAATAATTTTTTAAAAAAACTATCTCCAGAAGAAATAGAAAAATTAAAAAAAGAAAATAGTAAAATTATAAAAGGTAATAAATTAGAATGAATAGCACCACAAGAAAATGTAGAAACCACACACATTTTGTACTTTTGTGGTATTTACATTTTTACAAAATAAATTTTATTAATATTTTAAATAAGGAGTTGAAATTATGCAAACAAAACAATATTTTGTTTTGCGTWKK
>NZ_RXFZ02000035.1:0-7334 GCF_044714365.1 Spiroplasma sp. hy2 | reverse complement strand
ATTTAAAAAATTTAAAGCAAAATCATAATCTTACACAAAATTAGTTTTCAAATTGTCATATTGATGATTTTTTTTATTTCATCAAGAGTTTTCGACAAAATTAAAGCAAAATTTTTTGTAATGTTTCATTTGTCATTTGATGAACCCTTCTTTTTAAACTTGTAAATTATTTTACTTTTCTAATATAATAATTATACTAAAAAGAGATAAAATGTTATAATTATGGCAAGAATTGATTGAGAGAGGGGATTATAATGTTTTTATCATTTCTTATTGTAGTACAAAATAATCAGACAAAATTAATGAAGACTTTACTATCAATTAAGGAACAAACAAGTGACGATTATGAAATTGTTTTAATTGATGATAGTGGATTCCAACCAAAATCATCACTCTTAGAATTTATGAATGAATGCTTTTATAATAATATTGGTAAACAAATTCAAGTAATTACAAATTTACGAAGTCAAGGCTTTTCATATGGTATTAATACTGCTATTTCAATTGCACAAGGAGATTTTTTTATGATTGTTGATGAAGGACAGACAATTCATAAAACAGCAGTTGCAGTTTTAAAAGAAAAAGTTGAAGCATATCAAGTTGAGCATAAAAAAGTTGATATGCTTGAATTTCGGTTACATTATGCGAATTCAAAAGAAAAAAGTGAAATTTGAAATAAATGTAATGTTTTACTGTCTCCTAAAACTAATAAAGAAGTGTTAGCATATGTTAATTGCTCGCTTTTTACAAAGATATTTCGTCGAAACCTTATTTTACAAAAAAATATTACATTACTTGATTATCGTCGTACTGATACTTTCTTTATTTATAACGCATTAGTTTATACTGGGGGATATGTTGCAATTAAAGATGTGCTAGTTGATTATGAATTAGGAATTGTCAATTATAGTGTTTTTGATTTAATTAAACAATGAATTTATATTTTTAATTTATATCGTGATTTAAATTTATATCGTGAATATCAAGAAGAATTAGAGTATGCTTTTATTCGCTTTTGCTTAGTAACATTTTTAGAAATTGTTAGTTTACAAAACAATAAAAGATTATCAATTAAAGCTATCCATAGTGCCGAAAATAAATTAGAACGTCGTTATAAAAGTTTTATGAAAAATAAATATCTTAAAAATGTAAAAGAACCACAATTTAAAATGATTGTTGCTGATATTAAAGGTTTTATTAAACATTGAAAACTGGAAAATACAAAATAAATAATGCAAGAATTAGCAAACAATAAAAATTCAGTTGCTACGATGATGTCAAAACCAGAAGAAGAATATCAGCTTCATCAATTAGCGCGTCCAGTTCGTGTGATTTTTGTTCGTTTCTTTGATATTATTTTAGCGAGTTTAATTCCCTTAGTATTAACTTTAACGATGAAGTATTGAGATCAAGCTCGAATAATTTGAGCGCCTATTTTAGTTATTGCTGTTACTTTTGTTCTTTTCTTTCTTTATTTTGTTCTTATTCCTTATTTTTGAGATGGTAAAACAATTGGAAAATTTTGTTTTCAAATTAAATTAGTTACGAGTGAGGCAAAATTAAAGTTAGCAGTTATTTTTACTCGTGAATTATTTATTACATTTTTACCTTGATTTGTTGTTTTATTGACAAATTTAAGTTTAAATTTAATTTTTGAAGTTAGTTTAAGTGATTTGTTTCGGACAACTAATAAAAATCCAATTGCTTTAATTATTATTCGAACTATCACAACAATTTATTTTTTATGATACCTTGGTTTAATTTTTGGTTTAGTGTTAAATCCAAATCATCAAATTTTATTTGATCGTCATTTTCATTTATTTACTGTCAAGAAAAAACCAATTCCTAAAAAAGCACCAACAATACCAAAAGAATTAATAACAAGAAAAACAAAACATATTCATTTACAAGAAAACCAACCAGGAAATATTTTTGATAAAATTTTAAAAGAAATTGATGAATTATAGGGTAAAATGTAATTGTTTGTAAAGAAAGGCAGAATATCATGGTCAATGAATTTATTGAAAGTTTAAATCCAAATCAACGCGAAGCTGTTTTAACAATTACTGGACCAGTGCGAATTATTGCTGGAGCTGGAAGTGGTAAAACACGCGTTGTTACTAATAAAATTGCATATTTAATTAAATATGCTAATTTGCAACCATGACGCATTTGTGCTGTTACATTTACTAATAAAGCTACTAATGAAATGAGAAGCCGTATTGTTGAGATGATTGGAAATAGTGGCCAGCGTTGTATGATTGCAACTTATCATGCCCTATGTGTTCGTATTTTACGAGAAGATATTATTCATTTAAATTATGATCGTCATTTTAATATTATTGATATGGCAGACCAAGATAGTATCATTCGTAATATTTATAAAACATTACCTGTGAAATATGACGCACAAGAAGCAAAAATGGTGAAGAATTTTATTTCGAAATGAAAAAATGACTTTATTAGCCCTAATAGCGCAAAAGCATCAGCAAATGGTGATGAAATGCGATGAGCAGAAGTTTATGACACTTATGAAAAACGTTTACGAGAAATAAATAGCGTTGATTTTAATGATTTAATTTTATTAACATATAAGTTATTTAAAAATAATGGGGAAGTATTAAAAAAATGACAAAATCTTTTTGATTATTTTTTAGTTGATGAATTTCAAGATACCAATGAATTACAATTTGATATTATTAAATGATTAGTCGGTGATAATCACAATATTACTATTGTTGGGGACCCTGATCAAACAATTTATTCGTGACGGGGAGCAAAAATTAATTTAATTTTAAATTTTGATAAATATTTTCCGCATACACAAACAATTGTTTTAAATGAAAACTATCGGTCAACACAAAGCATTTTATCATTAGCTAATAATTTGATTATTCGTAATAAAAATCGGATTGAAAAAGATTTATTTACTATCAAAGCTTCAGGGCAATTACCAATTTTATATCACGGTGCTAATAGTAGTGATGAAAGTGATTTTGTAGCTCGTAAAATTAAAACTTTAATTAAAGAAGAAAATTATGATTATAATGATATTTTAATTTTATATCGTGCCAATTACTTATCACGTGATTTAGAAATGGCCCTTGCTGATTATGGTCTTTCATATCGTATTTTTGGGGCTTTTAAATTTTATGAACGAAAAGAAATTAAAGATGCACTTGCTTTTTTAAAAATAATTATGAATAATGATTCTTTAGCCATTGAACGGATTTTGTTGTTAACGCCAAAAATTGGTCCAAAAGCATTTGAACAAATTATGCAAATATTAAAAAAGCAACAAATAATGTTTACAACATTACTAGAGCAACATTTTGATTTATTGCCATTAAATCTTCAACATAGTTTAAATAAAGTGCGAGAAGCAATTCTGCTAGCATTAGCACAATTACCAACTGCTAAATCAGTTGAAAGTTTATTAGTTCTTCTCTTAGATAAAACAGGTTATTTGCAGCGTTTACGAGATAACTATGAAGAAGAACGAGAAGAAAATATTTTAGAATTAATTGCGTCAGTTGGTAAATTTGATCAGCAAAATAAGGAATTAGCAGGAACAGAATTATTAAGTGAATATTTACAATTAATTTCATTACAAACTGATAGTGATAGTGATAATTTAACTGATAATACTATTTCTTTAATGACAATTCATAATGCAAAGGGATTAGAAAAAAAGGTTGTTTTTATTGTTGGTTTAAATGAAGGAATCTTTCCAACGACACAAGCTATTAAGATGGGAACTGAACAATTAGAAGAAGAGCGTCGAGCCTTATACGTTGCCATTACAAGAGCAGAAGAATTGTTGTTTATTAGTTATGCTGATGGTTATTCATATATTACAGGTAATGAACGCTTTGAATCACGATTTATTAAAGAGTTAGATAACGATTTTTATGAAAAAGTTAATAGCGAAAGATTGTTTAGTAAGCCAAAGTCAATTACTATTTCTTATAATAATCAAAGTGAAAAACAATCACGAACTGTCTTTAATCTTAATAAAAACATTGAATCAGCTTTTAAAACTAATCCATGAAAAGTAAATGATACGGTTAGTCATGAATTATTTGGAATTGGAGTTGTTGTTAAAATTATTGCGCAAAATGTCCAAATTATTTTTCCGCATCCTTATAATGTCAAGATTATTTCAGCAGATAGTCAAGCAATTAAAAAAGTGGAATCATAAAAGAAAATAACAATACCAAATAATTGAAATTTTTATTTAAAAACATAAAAAATTGTTAAGGGATAATATACTTATTTTTGTTTTTTTTGATATAATGAGTTAGTATATTTTAAAGGAGGAAATTTAATGGCATCATTTAAAGCTGTTATCGCTGATCCTGTTGGGATGCATGCACGTCCGGCGGCATTAATTGTAGGAGAAGCAGGAAAATACCAGTCAGATATTACTATTTTCTCAGGAGGAAAAACTGCTAACTTAAAATCAATCATGACTATTATTGCATTAGGAATTCATCAAGGTGCAGAAGTAGAAATTGTTGCAAGTGGTTCTGATGAAGACGCTGCAATTGCAGGGATTGAAAAAGTAATGAAGGATAACAAGGTTATTTAGGGTAATTTTATTAAATATACAAAAATTAAAAAATAATAGATTTATCTATTATTTTTTTGTATATTTTTGTTACTTGTTTCTTTCTTAGTATTTTTTTAAGGAAAAATTATTATATAATAATGAGGAGGTAGATGAAATGGTAATTCTTGCAATTGAGACAAGCTGTGACGAAACTAGTATTGCTATTTTTAAGAATGGAAAAATTTTAGCAAATATTATTTCATCACAAATTAAGGAACATACAAAATACGGTGGAGTTGTGCCAGAACTTGCTTCGCGGTTACATTTAAAAAACTTTTCTTATGTTCTACTTGAAGCTTTGCAAAAAGCTAATATTCATATAACAGAATTGCAATACATTGCATACACAGCAAAACCTGGTTTAATTGGAGCACTACATATTGGGAAAACAATAGCAGAAACATTGTCTAATTATTTAGAAATTCCAATTTTACCTTTAAACCATTTATATGGTCATATCTATTCTAGTGCAATCGATAATGATTTTTTATTTCCTCTTTTAGCAGTGCTAGTTAGTGGTGGCCATACTCAGTTAATATTAATGAAAAAACATTTGAATTTTGAAATTTTAGGCTCAACATTGGATGATGCAATTGGTGAATGTTATGATAAGGTTGCTCGAATGCTGGACTTAGGGTATCCGGGCGGACCTGTTATTGATAAGCTTGCAGCTACAGGAACAACAACACAATATCACTTATCACTACCATTAAATGATCAAAGTTATAATTTCTCTTTTAGCGGATTAAAATCAGCTGTAGCTAATTTAATTGCAAAAGAACAACGTAATACTAAAATTAACTTGTCTAATTTTTGTGTGACATTTCAAAAAACATGTGTTGATATTATTATGCGAAAAACAAAATTAGCAATTCAAAATTTTCAGCCGCAAATGGTTACGTTAGTCGGTGGAGTTTCAGCTAATAGCGCATTACGAGCAGCAATTTTAAATTTAGCAACACCAAATTTAAAAATAGTTATTCCAAAATTAGAATATTGTACTGATAATGCTGCAATGATTGCTCGCTTAGCAGCACAAGAACTACTGGAAAATAACATAAAAGGAGATTAGATAAAATGGCATCATTTTTATCAAAATTAGAAACATTCGATTCAAAGAATTTTACTAAAAAAGAAAATGAAATTATTAAATATATTAAAGAAAATATGAAGGAAGTAATAACAATGAATATTGAAGTTTTAGCGCAACAAGTAAATACTGGTTATAGTGCAATATATGGTTTGTTACAAAAAATGCAGATTAATGGTTATCTAGA
Source organism: Spiroplasma sp. hy2 (assembly GCF_044714365.1). Lineage (NCBI taxonomy): Bacteria > Bacillati > Mycoplasmatota > Mollicutes > Entomoplasmatales > Spiroplasmataceae > Spiroplasma > Spiroplasma sp. hy2. Next base: position 1,445 of record NZ_RXFZ02000035.1, on the reverse strand, counting down.
CTTTTTAATTGCGATTGCTGCTGATATTGAAATTAAATCATTAGATTTTGAAAATATGGAGAGTCTAATGAAGAAAACATATTTTGATATTCTGAATCAAAATGATACGATGATTGATAATGAAAAGGTGAATCAAACAATTAATGCAATTAAAGGAGCATATCGAATTTTTGTAATTGGGATGGATTCAACAAATGCATTGTCACAAACATTAGCGCTAGAATTATATCGTTTTGGTTTTAATGCTTTTAATCTAAATGAAAATGAAGAAGACTTAATGGTTCGTTCTCGGATTATGAATAAAAATGATTTAATTCTAGCTTATTCATTATTTGGTGATAATGAAGCAGTTAACAAAGCATTAACAATTGCAAAAGAAAAAGGAGTAACGATTGTAGTAATTTCTGGGAAAGATATGTCAAAAGCAGTTAAATTAGCAAATTGGTCGCATATTATTTCAACCCCAAATCAACGAGTAAATGATCATAAAATTTATGTTAATAAATTATTACCTTGAATGTATTTACTGATGATTTAATTAATAAAGTCTGGTCATCAGATATTGTTGATAAAGATTTTGTAATGGCTCAACAAGATAATCGTTAAGATTATTAAAACAATGGATAATATTTCAATTCTCTCAAAATTATCAATGATTCAAGGAACTTGCACAAAAAAAGAAATTAAAATTGCAAACTATATTCGTGAAAATATTCATAATATTCGAAACCTTAAAATTGAAGATTTATCAAAAGCGACTGGAATCGGTTATTCACCAATTTATTTTTTAATTAAAAAGTTAGGCTTTATTGGTTATCGTGATTTTATTATTGCAATAGTTGCAGAACAAGAACGTTTAGAAACCAATAATTTGCATTTAGATGAAACAGAAAGTATTTTTTTATATTATCAAGATATGCTAGAGCGTAATCAGCAAACTTTTGATGATGTTAAGTTTTTAAACACAGTTACTTTATTAAAAAAAGCGAAAGGAATTTATTTAGCAGGTTTAGGAATTTCATCTTTAGCAGTAAAAGAACTAGCTACCCGTTTATTTAGTTTTGGCTTTACTTGTAGTTTGTTGGTAGAAAATGAAAATAATATTATTACTCGTGCCAGCTTAATCCAACCAGATGATTTATTAATCTGTGTAAGTTTAGAAGGAAAAACAATGGCTTAATAGCAGCAGCTAAGGAAGCCAAAAATAATGGGGTAAATGTAATTGGTGTTACATCAAAATATAATTCGGATTTATCAAAATATACTGATATTATGCATACTGTTGTTTCTTCAACTTTATATGAAAAAAATGAAATTTTTATTTCTTCTTTATTACCATTAATAGACTTCTTGCATAACCTATTAAAATAATTGTAAATATTTTTAAAAAGATACTAATAGCAAATTATAATTTTAATTAATTATGTCTTTTATTTAAAAATTTA
>NZ_RXFZ02000034.1:0-7472 GCF_044714365.1 Spiroplasma sp. hy2 | reverse complement strand
TMTKTAATTATTTTTTTCATTAATTATTTACCTCCATATATTAAAAATATACCTAATTTTAGGTATATTTTATAAATATCAAGAGTTTTCGACAAAATTAAAGATTTGCTATTAGTATCTTTTTAAAAATATTTACAATTATTTTAATAGGTTATGCAAGAAGTCTATTAATTTATTATCTTGTAAAATGGCAACTAATCCTTTAAAAAGTAAATCTTTATCATAATGGTAAGTAACTAATTTTTTAATGTAAACAGCATTACCTCCTGTTAAAATTACTTGTGGTTTTATTGCTTCAGTTGCAAGTTGGTTAACAAAAGCAGTAATTGCTAATAAATGACCATTGACTAATCCAATATTGATTGCTTGTTTAGTATTTTTTCCTAAAGTCGCATTGTCATAAGAAAAATGAAATTTTTGTAATAATTGTGCCCGTTCAAATAAAGCTTCTGCTGCTGTTTCTAAACCTGGCATAATAATTGTTCCTAAGAGAATTCCTTGTTTTAGTAATGAAATTGTTGTTGCTGTTCCCATATTAACTAAAATAACATCTTGTTTAGGAAATAAAACTAATGTTGCATATGAACCAACAATTAAATCAGCACCCAGATTGCGAAGATTAGGAATGTCTGTTTTTAATCGCTCAGTAAACAAATTTTTTTTAACTTGATAAAAAGGGATTTTTAAATCTGCAGCTAATTGGTAAAATAAATCATCTCACATTGGCCGAACAGAAGATAAAGCTAATAATGTAAGATCTGTTAAAACTAATTTTATTGTACTTAAACCAGTTATTATTTTTTGCCGAAAATTCTTTTCAGCAACTAATTCGCGACTAGACATTGTTAAAAAAACAATAATCTTTTTTTGAGAATTAAGAATTGCAAATTTAATTGCTGTATTACCAATATCAACTAATAATTTCATTACTGTGTTCGCTCCTTTATTAATTCACTAATTGCTGCTAAAATTTCTTTTGCAATAATAATTTTGTTTTGACTAGGAATTTGTTGATGCCCTTTTTTTGTTAATAAAATGATTTCATTTTGATCAGTACCCATAACATTAATTTGATTGATAATAATTAAATCTAAATTTTTGTCAATTAACTTTTGACGAGCATAATCTAAATCAAAATTATTTTGAGCACTAAAACCAACTAAAATTTGGTGCTGTTTTAACTTACCTAATTCAGATAAGACATCAACATTAGGAAGTAATGATACAGCAAGTTGAGGATTTTTTCGCTTGCTAATTTTTCCTTTAATAGGAACCGCAACTTGATAATCATTTAAAGCAGCGCACGCAATAATAATGTCTTGTTCTTTATACGTTTTTAACATTGCTATTAACATTTCATTGTTTGTGTTTGCTTTAACATGCTCATAATAAATTGGAAAATCACAATCACCAACAATTGTTGTTAAGGAACAGTTTGTTCATGTTAATACAGTATGCAATGCATTTCCCATTTTCCCGCTCGAATTATTTGTCAAATAACGAATATCATCTAAATATGTTTTTGTTCGCCCAAAATTAAGCATAACTTTTTTATCTTTTCACAAGTTTTTTCAAACTAAAAATTGCTTTATTTCCTTTAAAACATCTTCTCATTCTCAGGCACGACCAATCCCAACCATATTGCAAGCAAGCATCCCTGAACGAGGTTCATAAATTTGATTCCCATCTACTATTAATTGTGCTAAATTCCGTAAATTAGCTGGTGATAAATACATCTTACTATTCATTGCAGGAAAAATCATTTTATAACTTTGCGTAGCACTATATACTAAACTCGCTAACGTATTTGTAAAACCATGAGCAATCTGAGCAATAAAGTTTTGTGTTGCTGGGTAAACAACAAATAAATCAACTTGCTCAGCAATTGTAATATGTTCTGATAAGTCTTTTTTATCATAATATTGTTTCATAAAAATTTCGGTTTTTGCTGTTGTTGGTCAATCCTTTAAAAATTTTAAAGCATCTTGTGTTAAAAGCAATTCAACATCATGTTCTTTCTTCAATGCTTCATATAAATGAAGACCCTTATGAGCAGCAATGCTTCCCGTAATAACTAAAATAATTTTTGCCATCTTAACACCTCACTCATTGTTATAATTATATAATTAAAAATCGATATATTTATGTTAATATATCGATTTTTAATTATTACCTTGTTGTTTTCTTTGCAAAAAAACAGCCTGCATTCTTCGTTGCGATTCGGCAATAATTCCTTCTACTAATTCTTGGCATTGTTGTTGCTCTAAATAACGGCAATAAAAGTTACGAATAATATTTAATCGTTCACCATAACGTTCTTGGGCAAAATATTTTACCTTTTTTAATATTGAGATATAGGCATATTGTAAATCTAATGATTTTTGATAAATTTTTTGATAAACCTGTGCATATTCTTTAATTAACTCGGTTGCGTTATATTCTAAGGCTTTTGTTCATTCAATAATCATTCGTTTTAAAATTTCATCTTTTTGTGTTGAATTATATTTTGAACTTTTCATAACATAATACAATTTTATTTCTAATGCTAAGACAGGATTATTATGTGATATAATTTTTTCATTATTCACAATCATTGATAATTCACGAATAACATTATCATAAAATTGGCTACAATTGTTCCCTCCTAAAGTTGACACTTTTTCACCCCACATAATAAATAGTTTTTAAATCCTTATAAATAGTTTCAATCAAGTACCTTTCTCATAATAACATTATACCGTATATTTATTATTTTTAATTAAAAACTTAACTAGGAAAAGTTCTAATTCATAGTTTTTATCCTTTAATTATCATTACCAATAACATAATCATCATTTTTTAAGTTATAAACAGAAGTCATAATAGCTTGCAATCGCATATAATAATTTGATGATGAAATAATTGGATATTTTTTATCAAAATAAACCTTAATATATGTCAATTTTTTACGATAAGTTGTTAATCATTTATGTGCAATTAAATTTAGTTCCTCCATAATCTCTCGTTGATTAACACTTATGGCATCTTTTCGTTTTGCCGGATCCAGTTTTTTAAATAGACCTGTTGCTTTTTGTTTAAAATTAATTGCGTAATCAATAAAACCAACTACCCCTGAAATTTTAACTGGTGTAACATAAATTCCTAAATCATGATTACGGCAGTAATCATACTGAATTCGCGAAAAATTAGTATTTTTAAACTCTGATTGAACATAATTTAAATCATTAAATTCTTTAATATTATAAATTTTAAAATCCACATAATAATCATATGGTGTTAAAAAGCAATTATTGGTATATCAACTATAGCGTGAAATTGATTCAAAAATTTCTTCTTCAATAAATTCAAATTCACGAAAATAATATGTTTCTGTTTTTCAAAACCGTTCTAAAATATAAAAAATTAATTCTTCACCATCAATATTATTTAAAAATCAATTTTTTTGAAAATTAATATTACGATACTTCATTAAATCTTGTTTTTCAATCCGCTTACTCATATCAATTTTTTGTAAATAATTATCATATCTTTTTGTAAAATATTCATAAAACCATCGTAAAGTTAAGGTATATAAAATATAATAATATGGAAAATCATCTTTCAAAACATACTTAATCAGTTTTATTAATGTTCGTAATAAATTATTAGAAATCTTATTAGCTTTATTAAAACCGTGGACAACTTGAATAACATTATCATTTTTTTCAATTCCATTTCGTCAAAAAATATATGTTAATTCTCTCTCTGAATTTTTTTTATAACAAAAAGGAATAATTCTTACAATAAAATTAATTTCATCGTTAACTTGATATTCTAAATAACCATCATTTTGACTATCCTTGATAACTGTTCCTTTGCTAATATTTTTGCGCATTTCATTTAAAACAACTTGAAACATTTGTTCACGTAAGGCTGTTTTATTTTTAGGATGATACTTAATAATGGCTAATTCTAACTCTAACTTGTCATATTTTGTTAATGTTTTAAAACCATATTCACCAAGAGCAATTGTTTGATAACCTAATTTTTGAAAACTATTTTTATAAATTCTAAAAATTTCCTGCATTTTTTTTCGAATATTAGTTGCTAAATTAAGTTGTTTACTAACAATACTATTTAATTCTAAAAACTTTGCTTTTTTCTGCATTAAGTTCGCCCCTATTTTCTACTTAAAAATATTATAACAAAAATTATTTAATATTTATAATCTCATCATTCACAACATCAATGCTAACAGCATTAGGAATTTTATTTAAACCCGGCATCGTAATAATATCTGCTAAATAAGCAATAAAATATTCTGCTCCTGAATTAATTTTTAAGTCACGAATAATAATTTGATCATCATAAGGATTTTTATTGCCAAAAATTGTTTGATGATTTTTAGCCATACAAACTGGTCAATGTTGATATTTTGTATTTTGTTGATAAAAATCAATCTTTGTTTGTGCCAAGGGACTAAAAACAATTTTTGTTGTTTGATAAATTTTTGTACAAATTATTTTAATTTTTTCAGTAAGCGATGTTGTTGATGGATTAAATAATAATTGATATTGTTGTGGTTTTTCAATTTCTTTAAGAATAGTTTTAACCAAAGTTGGATTATCTTTAATTCCGAAATGATATGTATTATTAATTCCAAATGGAATTTTTTGTTCTTTTAACCATTCAGTCACGACAGCAATTTCTTCAGGAGTGTCAGTTGCAAATTGATTTAAACAAACAACAAAATTTAAATGGTAATTTTGAATAATTTTAATATGATGTTGTAAATGCTCTAATTTTTTTTTCAAACTACCTAGATCAGCTGTTGCTAATGTTGTTTCAATAGCACCACCATGTAATTTTAATGCTCTAATTGTTGCTACTAACACGGTACAATCTGGTGTATATTCCTCGTTTAAATTAATAATATCATTAAATTTTTCAAACCCTAAGTCACTCCCAAATCCAACTTCACTAACAACATAATCACTTAATTTTAATGCTAAATTTGTTGCAATTAAAGAATTTGTCCCATGGGAAATATTTGCAAATGGCCCACAATGTATTAATAATGGTGTACCATATTTTGTTTGTGCTAAATTTGGCAATAAAGCATTTTTTAATAAGGCTAATAATGAACCCGTAATTTTTAATTCGTGTAGGTAAACTGGTTCATTATTCAAATTATAAGCAACTATTGCTTGGTCTAAACGACGACGTAAATCATCAAAATCTTTACTTAAACCTAAAATTGCCATAATTTCGCTAGCAGCAGTAATTTGGAAATGTTCTGAACGATGTAATTTATCATTAATTTTTATTTCAATATTTCGTAAAGCACGATCATTAACATCTAAACAACGTTGTCAAACAATTTGTTTAGGATCAATTTGCAGTGGATTTCCTCAATAAAGAAGGTTATCAATCATAGCACTGACCATATTATTTGCTGTTGTAATTGCATGAAAATCACCAGTATAATGTAAATTAATTTCATTTTCTGGTTCCATAATGCATTCGCCGCCACCGGTTGCTGAACCTTTTAATCCAAACACTGGTCCTAACGATGGTTCTCGTAATGCTAAAGTTGTTTGATATCCTAAATGATTCAACATATCAGCAATACCAATTGAACAAGTTGTTTTTCCCTCTCCTGCTTTGGTTGGATTAATTGCTGTCACTAAAATAAACTTTGCTTTTTTAGGTAAATTAATAAAATTAAAGGCTTTTACTTTTGCCATATAATCACCATATTTAATTAAGTCATCATCTTTTAAATTAATTTTTGTTCCAATTGTGATAATTTTTTCCATTTTCTTTTACTCCTTTTAATTAATAATGTCCTATTTCTTAGGGAGTGTCAATAATTTTTAAACACGATGCTATTTTAAAAATGCTAAGATTTTGTATTTAATTATTTAACTCTTTCAGATACAATAATTTATATAATAATTTATATACAGGTATTTTAGCATAGAAAAGAGCGAAAATTTAATGGATAAAACAAAAATAATTGATGGGAAAATGGTTAGTGAATTAATCAAAGTAAAAATAACTAAACAAATTTTAAAAATTAAGGCAAAAAAGCAACGTGTACCTGCCTTAACAATTATTCAAATTGGTAATAATAAAGCTAGTACTACTTATATTAAAAATAAAAAAATTGCTTGTGAAAAAGTTGGTATTACTTGTAATGTATTAAATTATCCAGATAGTATTGCCGAATCAGCTTTAATAAAAATTATTAATGACTTAAATAATAATTCTAACATTGATGCAATTCTTGTTCAACTTCCATTACCAAGGCATATCAATAGTGAAAAAATTATTAACACAATAACAACTAAAAAAGATGTTGATGGGTTTACTCCAGAAATATTAGGCAATTTAATGCTTGGACATTATAACTTATTGCCAGGGACGCCAAAAGGAATTATCGCCCTTTTAAAACACTACCAAATTCAATTAGCAGGACAGCATGTTGTAATTATTGGCCGTAGTAACATTGTTGGTAAACCCCTTGCTAATCTTTTAATAAATGCCTCAGCAACTGTAACAGTTTGCCATTCACAAACAAAAAATTTATCTGTTTTTACAAAACAAGCTGATATTTTAATTTCTGCCGTGGGGAAAGCTAAATTTGTTACAGCAGAGATGATTAAAGAAAATGCTATTGTGGTTGATGTTGGAATTAATCGTGATGAAAATAATAACTTATGTGGTGATGTTGACTTTAATAATGTTTTATCAAAAGTAAAAATGATTACCCCTGTTCCTGGCGGAGTTGGACCAATGACAATTGCCGCATTATTAGAAAACATCTTATATCTTTATCAATTAAATCAAGAAATATAAAAATGTTTCTTTTAACTTTTATATCACCAATATTTTAGTTAAAAGAAACATGCTTTGTACTTTGATAAGGTTTCTTATTTTAAATTTTGCAAGATTGCTTCAATATTATTCGCATTATCTAATGAATGATCAAAAACAAATTCTAAATCCGGACAACGATAAATTTCTAATTTATGCGCTAATTTACTTCGAATTTCATTTTTATAATTCTGAACAACATTGTGAAGTTCTGCCTCTGATTTATTTAATAATGATGAATAATAAACCTTTGCATGACTCAAATCATTTGATAATTTGACAGCATGAATTGATATAGTATTTAAAATTTCATCACGAATTTCTCGTTGCATAATAATTGTTAAATCACGGGTAATCAAAGATTGCATTCTTTCAACTTTAATTTTATTTGCCATTATCTCACCTTTTTCTAACTTACTAGCATTATAACAAAGCATTTTATAAAAAGGAATAATTTTATTAATAAACAAAATTATTTTTAAAAAGAACTGAAAAAAGGATTAGATGTAATCTTTAATTTTGTCGAAAACTCTTGATGAAATAAAAAAAATCATCAATATGACAATTTGAAAACTAATTTTGTGTAAGATTATGATTTTGCTTTAAATTTTWTA
>NZ_RXFZ02000033.1:0-7496 GCF_044714365.1 Spiroplasma sp. hy2 | reverse complement strand
RTTTAAAAAATTTAAAGCAAAATCATAATCTTACACAAAATTAGTTTTCAAATTGTCATATTGATGATTTTTTTTATTTCATCAAGAGTTTTCGACAAAATTAAAGTAAAACAAAGGAATTTATTAATATTTACCTAATTTACCAAAATTTACCAAAAAAAAAGAAAAAAATATAATTTTTAGAATTCTTATCCTCTTTTTTAAAAATCCCGTGTTATAAATAAAGTACTATATGGCAACATATAGTAAACAAACAGAGCTTATCATTACCTGATGGATGGGCCTCCTAAAAGGTAATACTCAAAGATAGGTATCCGTTAGTAAATAGTTTTTTCTAAAAGGCATTTCTAAACAAGGAATGCCTTTTTATTTTAATTTTTGACAATAATTACAAAAATAAGTTCCTCGTCCATTGACAAAAATTTTATCAATTAATTTATGGCAATTAACACATTCCATTTTATTACGCCCCTGTACTTTTAATTGTTGTAAAAATTTACCATCCATTCCTGGTTCAGGATGATAAGTTGCAATCGTTGTTCCTCCTTCATCAATGGCTTTTTGTAAAACTAATTTTGTATTGTCAATAATATTTTGATAATCTTGATCAACTAAATTTTTTGTTCTTTCACCAGGATGAATTTTAGAAGCAAATAAAATTTCATTGGCATAAATATTCCCAATTCCAACAATAACATTTTGTTCCAATAATGTTGTTTTAATCGGCTGTGATTTATTTTGCCAAGCATTTTTTAAATATGAAACTGTAATTTTTTCATCAAATGGTTCATATCCTAACTTATTCAATGGTGCTTGTTGTAAATAATCATTTTTATTATATAAATGCATTGTCCCAAATTTTCTTGTATCATGATAACGTAATTGAAATTGATGATCAAGTTCAAATAAAACCATAATATGTTGTCATTCACCATGTTCATCTTTTAGTGTAAAATAATATTTGCCTTCCATACGTAAATGACTAATTAAAACATAATCATCCAATATAAATAGTAAATGTTTCCCCATTCGATCAATTCGATTAATTTTTTGTTTAACAATTTTTTTTATAAATTTCTTTGAATCAAGAGGATATTTTATTATTTTATTTCAAAAAATTTGACAATCAGTAATTGTTTTTCCAACAACATGTTTTGTTAAAATACGACGGACCGTTTCAACTTCTGGTAATTCTGGCATATTGTTCCTTCTTTCTTAATTAATAATTTAATTTTATTTTTATATCTAATAAAAATCAAGATGCTAATAAGTAATTAAAATTATAAAAAGTGATATGATTTAATTTTATTTTAAATCATATCAACTTAAACCAGTTTTCATATCAACTATTAACTTTACATTTAATTTAGTAGAATCTTCCATCAATGTTTTAACAATTTTTTGCACTTGAATTAATTCAACTTGCGGAATTTCAAAAATTAATTCATCATGAATTTGTGCAATAATTTTTGCTTTTAAATTTAATTTTAAAAATTCTTGGTCAATATTTTTTAAAGCAATTTTAATAATATCCGCTGCACTACCTTGAATTGGCATATTCATTGCAATCCGCTTCCCAAATTCACGTTGCATATAATTACGGTCATTAATTTCTGGGACATAACGTTTCCGATTAAAAATTGTTGTAACATAACCATTTTGTTTACAAAACTCAACTTGTTGATCAATAAAAGCCTTAATTGTTGGAAATTGTTGATAATAATTATTAATTATTGCTTTTGCTTTTGCAACAGAAATATTTAAATCAGTTGCTAAACCAAAATCACTAATTCCATAAATAATCCCAAAATTAACAGCTTTCGCACTACGACGAATATTCGGTGTAATTTCATTTTTTGATAAATTAAAAATTTTCATTGCAGTATTAGTATGAATATCTTCATTCTTATTAAAAGCAGCAATTAAATCTTGGTCTTTTGACATATGTGCTAAAATTCGTAATTCAATTTGTGAATAATCACAAGATAATAAAACATTATTTGGCGATGAAACAACAAAAATTTTTCGTACCTCTTTTTGAACATCATCACGAATACTAATATTTTGCATATTAGGTTCCACAGATGAAAGCCGACCAGTATTTGTTAAGGTTTGTTTATAAATTGTATGAACTTTCCCATCAGCAAAAATATATTTTTCCATCCCTTTTAAATAAGTTGAATATAATTTTTGATACTTTCGATAATCTAATATCTTTGGAATAATTACATGGTTATTTTTTATTTCTTCTAATGTTTCTTGTGCTGTTGACCCTTTTTTCCGATCAGGTAATGAAAGATCTTGAAATAATAATTCTGAAATTTGTTTTGGTGAATTAGGATTAATTTCTTTTTGTGCAATATCATTAATTTCATTATTTAATTCTTGCACAATTTTTTCAATTCGTAAGGTTTGTGTTATTAATTCATGTTGGTTAACTTTAACACCATTAATTTCCATTCGTGCTAATGCAAAAGCGGTTGGTAACTCAATCTTATAATATAAATCATATTGCTGATTAGCTTTTAATAACTCAATAATTTTTGGTCTTAATTTATGAATGTACGCTGCTTTTTCACCAATAAAATGACTTAATTTAATTACATCAGCAGGAATTTGTTTTTTAACCCCTTTGCCATAAAATAATTCATCAGTCAAAATTTGTTTTTTTTCAAATAAATTAATATAAGTATCTAAACTATTTTTTGCATTTGAATTATAAACATAACCAGCTAGCATCATATCATATTCAATATTTTGAACAAAAATATTATCACGAGCTAAAGCAACAATTAAACTCTTTGCATGATAAGTTAACTTTTGATATTTAGTATCATTTAAAAATTGATGTCATAGTTTATCATGCTTTGCATGAATATAATCAAAATAAAAAACACCTTTCGAATTAACAATTCCAAACCCAATAATTTCTGCAGTATGATAATTTTCATCTAATAATTCTAAATAAACAGTAGTGTTATTTTCATTAAATTCGGAACATCATTCTTCAATAATTTTTACTGTTATATTTGAGTTTTCGGTACTATTATCTTGATTATTAAACAACTTTGTTACAAATGAATTCATATTATATTTTAAATAAAATTGCATTAATTTTTCTTGATTTGGTGAAAACTGAGTAAAAGCAAAATGTTCTAAATTAATATCACAAAAAATAGTAGCTATCTTTTTGCATAATAATGCACTTTCCTTATGATTTAATAAATTTTGTTGTAATGCACCCTTAATTTGCTCAATATTATCATATAAATTTTCAATTGAATGATATTCCTTAATTAATTTTATTGCTGTTTTTTCACCAACCTTTGGAACACCCTTTAAATTATCGGAAGGATCACCCATTAGCCCTTTTAAATCAGGAACTTGTAATGGTGTAATTCCCCATTTTGCTCTTAAAGCCGTTTCATCAATAACATCAGCACTGTCGCCTTGCGGTGGCACTAAAATATTTGTTTTATTAGTAATTAATTGATATAAATCTTTATCACTTGAAAAAATATCAACATAAAAATCTTCTTTTTCAGCCAGCACTGCTAAACATCCTAATAAATCATCAGCTTCATATCCTTCTTGCTCTAAATATGGAATTTGATAACTATCTAAAAATTCTTTTACAATTGGAAATTGTACAATTAATTCATTTGGCGTTTTACTCCGACCATCTTTGTAGTCAACTAATAAATCATGACGAAAATTCTTTTTTCCTTTATCAAAAGCAACAACAACACTATAGTAGTTATTTGTTTTTAATATTTTATTCAACATATTGGCAAATGCATAAACAGCATTTGTTGGTGTTCCATCCAAACTTTTTAACATCTCGCCATTATACGCTGTGGCATAAAATGCTCTAAAAAGCAAAGAATTTCCATCAATTAACAATACTTTTTTCATTTTACAATCTCCTCATTTATGTTCAATTATAGCCTAATTTAATTTTAAAATATACTTTAAAACTAAATTATCAAGCCAAAAAAGCACCGCCACTACCAGAAAGCATTACATTTGAATATTCTTGCTTTAGTATAAGATAAAATTTTTTTAACTCTGGATTAATTTTAAAAGCGGGCTGTTGTAACATATTAAAATAAAGATTATTAATTATTTTTTTTGTTTTATAGTATTGATAATTATGATCAAATTCTTGATAAACCTCTTTTGTGATTGATGATATTTTTGAATCAATAATTTTAAGATTTGGGATTTTATACTTATTAATTTGATGCATTGTTAAATACTTAATTTTATGACCATAATCAGAGATTATTGCTGGTTTTTCTAAATAAAAAAATAAAGCATCGGAACTAAGACTTTGAATTAACTTTTTAATTTTCCAAGAATAATAATTAATATTAAAAAAATGACAAATAAGTTTAATCATTGCAACAGCATTACTAGCAGAATAACCAAGACCAGAACCAATAGTTGTATTTTTAATTAAATTAATATGAACTGGAGTTGATTTAAACTTAGGGAACATAACAACAAATTTATGATATGCTTCCAAAATAGTATTATTATTTGAATCTAGTTCTTTTTTATTACAAGTAAAAATTGTTTGTTTACCTTGATAAGGCAATAACTCAACAAAATCATATTTTTCCTTATAAGGAAAAATAATACTTTTAATATGGTGCATTTTTTTAAATTTATGTTTGTGAAAAACCTCTAAAGTTAAATTAAACTTACCATATGATCTAATTTTCATTTTTATAGTTCTCCCTTAGTTTGTTTAATTTCATTATATAAAAGATAAAAATCATTTAAACTTAAATTTTCTGAACGCAAATTTAATGCATAGTTTAATCTTACCAAAATATCTTCGGCTAAAATTTTATTGTTAATAATAATTGCTAAGTTATTTAAAATTGTTTTTCGCTTTGTTGCAAACATCATTCGAATAAATCTAATAAATTCTTCATCATTTATTAATAAAGAATATTTTTTATTCAATTTAAATTTTAAAACAATACTATCAACTTTTGGTACTGGAACAAAATTATTACGACCAACTAAGGAAACTTTTTCAATGTCACTATAAAATTGACAAACAACAGAAAGACTACTATAGTTTTTTGAATTTGACTGAGCCATAATTCGTTCACCCACCTCTTTTTGCATCATTAAAATAATTTCTTTTACTTTTGGATTATTTATTTTTAATAATTTAAAAATAATTGGTGAAGTAATATAATAAGGAATATTGGAAATAATACTAATTGGATTATTATCTAAAAATTCTGTTAAAAATAATTTTTCTAAATCAATGGTTAAAATATCTGCCTGGAGAACAGTTAAACCCTGATCTTTAAATTTTAATGTTAAATATTCTACTAAAGTTGAATCAATTTCAACACAAACAAGTTTGTTTGCTTTTAATAAAATAGAACTCGTCAAAGCACCCATTCCTGGACCAATTTCTAAAATATTTGTGTTTGGTAAATCAAATGCACTATCAACAATTAAATTAATAAAATGAGGATTTGTTAAAAAGTTTTGTCCCTTACTCTTTTTAGCTATTATTTCTTCGGCACGCATTTCTTGGTTTTGTTTCTTCATTATTTCTCCTTTAAAATATCAATTAAATCTTGTTTTTTAACATTCATATAATTTAGTCATTTAAATGTTGTTTTATTATTAGTTGGCATTAAGTTATAGTACTTAATAATTTTTTCGCGTTTTACTTTTGAATCAACTAAATTAATATAATCACTTCATTGTAAATTATCAACTGGCTGGTTTGAAAAACTAATTAAATTATTAATACTATTTTTAATTGCATCTTCAGATGCCTCAGCAATTCCAACTTTTTTACCCTTGGTTGCATTATTCTTACTTATAAAAGCATGCATGCAGTTGTTTTCTAAATAATCACTAATAATTTGACGTAATTTTTGTCCAGGATAATCAGGATCAGTAAAAATAATTACTTTATTATTTAAACTAATTTTTTTGATCAATGCTAATTTTTCTTTTGTAATCCCACTACCGCTAGTTTCAATTGTTTTAATATTAGGAAAAATACTTTTTAACTTTGTTGAATCTGTCTTACCTTCAACAATCACAAATACTCCCATTTTAGCCTTCACTCCCCGATAAACACCTTTTTCATTTACTTATTCTGATTTTATAGTATAATTATACTAGACTGTTATATTAAAATAATCATAAATTTTAAATATAGGAGTAGGAGGCAAAAAGAAATATGGCTAATTATAAATTTGGAAAAGACTACTCGTTTTTAGCATTAGACTTAGGGACAGCTAACACAGTAGCCTATGTATCAGGTCAGGGAATTGTTTATAACGAACCTTCGATGATGGCATATGACACTTTAAGTAACTCATTAATTGCCTTAGGAAATGAAGCATACAAAATGGTTGGAAAAACGCATGATCATATTAGAATGGTAACACCATTAGTAGACGGAGTTATCTCCGATATGGAAGCGGCTCAAGATTTGTTAAAACACATTTTTAGTAGATTAAAATTATCAGGAATTTGAAAAAATTCACTAGTAATATTGGCATGTCCAAGTAGAGTTACCGAATTAGAACGTGGTGCTTTAAAAGCTATTGCAAAAGATATGGGAGCAAGTCACGTTTTAGTAGAAGAAGAAGTTAAACTAGCAGCATTAGGAGCTGGCATTAATATTGGTCTAGCACAAGGAAATTTAGTAATTGATATTGGTGGGGGAACAACAGATATTGCAATTATTTCAGCTGGTGATATTGTAATTTCAAAATCAGTTAAAGTTGCAGGAAAACACTTAGATCAAGAAATTCAAAAATATATTCGTGCTGAATACAATGTGCTAGTCGGAATTAGAACGGCTGAACAAATTAAAAAAGAAATTGGTGCATTAGTTAAAATAATTAATGAAAAACCAGTTCGTGCCTTTGGTCGTGATATTATTACGGGATTACCACGAGAAGTATTAATTAAACCTGAAGAAATTAAAAACGTTTTATTAGCCCCTTTTTCAAGAATTACAGACTTATTAGTAGAAATATTAGAACAAACACCACCAGAATTAGCTGGTGATGTTATTAGAAATGGTATTACCATCTGTGGAGGAGGAGCTTTAATTCGTGGAATTGTAAAATATTTTGAATCAATTTTCCAATTAAAAGTAAAAGCTGCAAATGATCCATTAATGTGTGTAATTGATGGTGCTAAAACTTATGAAAAAAATTTAGGTGCTGTAATTGAAAGAATTCAATTACTTGATGCAAATGAATACAAAATTTCATAAAAAGTATATTTTTAAAATATACTTTTTTTATTTTCCAAAGAACTAATATCATAAAAAATAACTAAAATTTTTAAAAAAGAAAAAAGAAACTTGAAATTATCATTTTTAATCTTTAATTTTGTCGAAAACTCTTGATATTTATAAAATATACCTAAAATTAGGTATATTTTTAATATATGGAGGTAAATAATTAATGAAAAAAATAATTACAGAANNNRAW
>NZ_RXFZ02000032.1:0-7740 GCF_044714365.1 Spiroplasma sp. hy2 | reverse complement strand
ATAACGATAATGTTAGACCTTATACATTAGAATTTATTGATATTTCTATTATTAATGAAATTACCCAATCAGAAGTAATTGATAGAAGATTAAATAATGGAACTATTACTCATATTGATGCAATTCATAAACAAGATAAGGTGACAAATAAAAAAGCACGAATGATGTTTGAAGAAATTAAAACAGAACAAAAAGAACAACTACAACAAGAAATGAGTTATATTGATGATGAAGAAAATCAAACAAGAGAAGAAGATATTAAAGGAGATATACAATAATGCAAGTACCGAATATTAATAGTATTTTTAAAAACTTAAATGAAATAATAATGGATAATAGTGTTCGTTCTGATTTAACTAAATTAGATATTGATATTAAAAGTAATTATTTCTTTTTTCCATTTATTATTAAAACTGGCTTAGTAAATATTACTGATAAAGGTTTTCAACCTAATAATGGAGTACCACAAAACTTTACTCAAATGTCGCAAATATTTACTGGTAAAGAGGGAATTATAGCACAATGAAAAAATGCAATTAAAATTAGATCTAGACATATCCCTGATATTTGAAATTATGATTTTTTCCAAAAAGAAAAAGAATGATTTACTTATTCTATTGATGATTTTAAAAAAGTTTAACAGATAAAATTAGTTATTTATATATTACTAGTACCGAAAAAACTTATTTGTGAGATGCAACAAAACAAGTTTTTATTAATAAAGAAGAACCTGAGAATAATTATCCAGTTAATGATATTTGAGAAAAAATTAATAACGAAAATGGTTTTAATGTTTATGTTATTAATTTACAAAAAATTAATAAAGCATTAGATAATTTTGCTATTAAAAGAAAATTTAAAGGTGATGGTTATAAGTGTCATATTGTTAATATTAATGATACTGTTGAGTTTTCTAAATTAGGTGGTGAAGAATATTTTGGAGAATATAACGCTTGATATCTTGATCGTACAATTACAATTGAAACTACTTATAATTTTCAAAGAGAAGATTTTTTAAGATTTTATTTAGTTCCTTTACAATCTGATAAAGAAGATGTTGATGATAATTTATTAATGTTTATTTCAAATGCTCAACCAAAATATAATGATTTAAATGAATTAGTATATTGAGTTATTACTTTTAGTTATGTTAAAGATTATATTAATACTACTGGGCAAACTATTCAGCAATTCGTACAATTTTCAGCAGCAGGTGAAGGTTATGTTATACCTAAAATAATATGAGATGATTTAGGTATTCCCAAAGATTATGAAATTAATGAAAAATTTACTGGTGATAATGGAATTAAAAGTATTCAATTAACATTATTAGGTAATAATGGCTTTACTGCACCAGTTATTTTTGGTCGACCTATTGAAAATTTAGGCAAATGAAATGAAAAAGTATATCCACAACGAAGATTATTTATTGATGATTTAAAAATGCCAGTTGCCGATAGTTTAACAAAATCTTCAAAGCCTTTAACTACTTATTTATTAACTAATGGGATACCTGCTGTAAATGGACAATATGATAATTGATTAAAAAGAAAACAAGGTCAATCTAACCAAGAGATTAAAAAGAATTATGAGGGATACTTAAATACTGATAGAAAATTAACACAAGCAACTAACCCAAACAATTTAACAGTTAAAGATGTTGCTTTAAATTATAAAGGTAATAAGGTTATTAAAGATTTTGATGTACGAGCAAATGGTTATTTTAAATATAATGTTGATATAGGATATAACACAATTAACCCAAGTAAAAATCGTGGTCAATTAAAAGATATGTTAAATTTATTTAGTGTTATGGTTAATCATATTATTTCATTACCAATAGATATAACAGAAAGTATTGCATGAACACAGCGTGATATTCCTATTGTTGGGAAATTTTTAAATGCAATAAGCTTAGGGATTCCGATTTATTGAAAAACAATAGATAAAAATACTAATAATTTATATCCAAATATTAAAACTGGTATTCCTTTATTTATTGGTAAAGCAAACTATACATTTTATGATGAAAGTTATTGGCCTATTGTTGAAGATAGTACTCGTCCACAAGCAAAAAATCAAGGTAATATCCCCTTAGATGTATTTAGATATAATACTCAAGATGAGGTAAATGATATAATCGGTGCTAGTGCAAGTAATACAAGTTGAGCATTTACTTTAACAGATAAAATAACAGCATCAATGTGATCTAAAAAATCAAAAAAAGAATACGGTAAAAATTATAGAATTAGTAGTGTTATGATACCGCAATCATTTAATGATGAAGATATTATTTATTTAATTAATGAAGAAAGTGTATCTTTGTCAACAATAGAAAGTGAAAATTTACTAACTGATATTGTTGGGAGTGGGCGATATATAATTGATGCAGTTGGGTTTTATAATTTGGGAAAAACTGCATGTCGTATTTATATGTTTTCCGATGATATTGATTTATATGATCCATATTCAATTATGAGTTATTTTGTTAGTTTACAAACAACAAGTTTATATAATAATTCAGTGCGTGATTGATTAACTCTTTATTCTCTTAGTTATTTAGACCAATATATTGATGATGATATAATACACGATTGACCTGTTAAATTACCTGATCCACCACCAAGTATTAATTTTTATCCAGTACAAATTAATTTAAGTAAAGCAGATAGTAAACTAGATGTTTCTGCTCAAGATAATGGTCAAGGTGGAACAAGAGACCAAAAATACCATAATCAAGACATTTTATTATTTGATTTTGAAACATTTGGAGCAACTAATTGACAACAAGTTCAAGATAGTTATGATAGTTTTAGTTTTCAAAATGCAGGTAATATAATTTTTGAAGCAAATAGTATTGATCCAGAATTTAATTGAAAAAAAAGACTAGAAACAAAAATTAATATTAAAATTGAAAATATTAATGAAAGTGGATATACTATTTTTAATAATTTAGAAGAATATCAATATCCATTTAGACAAAACGATGATGGTTATCATTTTAAAACACAAATTGTATTTTACAATGAGGGTGTTAAATTAAAAATGAGTGTTAATTATGAATTGCTTATAAAAGGTAAATTAGCATTTCCAACAAATAGAACAGTAAATTCACATTTTTTAATTAAAACCATACATGCGTCTAATATCAATTTAAAACAAAAATAGGGATAAAACCCTATTTTTTATGATTATTTTAAACAATAATATTCCCATTATCATCTATTTTTGGTATGTCATTATTTGTTGGTTCATTATCACCCAATCATTGATAAACATTTTTGAAGTATTTCCCTTTATCTTGTCCTCATGTATAAGGGAATTTTTTATCATCTTTTTTAATAAAAATAACCAAACCCGAATAATTATTGCTTCCTTTTGCTAAATCAACTTCATAGTCATTTGAACTATATATAGTTTTAGTTTTATTGTTATTTTGGAATTTAATAATATTTCATTCAGGACTATCTCCTTTTACAATAACAAAATATCATTTATCATCATCATTATGAAATGGTCTATCTGAAGAACAAATTTCTTTTAAATTACCAATAATTTTATTTTCACATTTTGGTTCTTCACCACAACTAACTAAACTTGTTGTACTTGTTCCTACTAAACTAATTGTTCCTAAAATACTTAACATTTTTTTCATATATACCAACCCTCTTTCTGGTCACATTATATATATATANANATATATATATACAAGGGTAAATTAATAAAAACTAAAAAAGTGCTCATAATAAGCACTTTTGTTGATATTTTGATAAATAATTATTCATAAAAAAGATTACTACAAATATTTTAAAAGAAGGATAAGTAATTTATTAAATTAAATAAATTACTTAGATAAATTATATTATTTTTTTATATAAAATCAATAAAAAATATTATTTCAACACTTTTTAATTAAATTGTTGATTATTTTTATGGTGATGTTAAGATGGTGTCGTAAAAATTAAGAAAGGAAGATAAAATATGAATTATGAAATCTTAGTTGGTATTGGTGTTGGTGCTTGTTTTGTAGGTATTTTAGGTTATAAAGGATTGGAACTTTTAATTAAAAAAGTAACTAAAAATAAACTTAAAGAGTCTACAAATAAACTAGTAGGACAAGAAATATTAGAAGCTATTCATTTAGGTTTAATTCAAACTGCTAATACTTTGGGTCTTGGTAATACTGAATGAGCACAAGTATTAGAAACAAATAAACCTATTAGTGAAGATGAATTTAATCAAATTGTTAAAGTACAAAGAGCCAAAAAATCAATTTCTAAAAAAGATATTAAATTATCTAATAAAACAATTAAAGTCTAAAAAAGACTTTTTTTGTTTATAATGGTGATGCAAAGAGGTGAAATTATGGCAGATATAACAAAATTAGAAAGTTTTAAATTAATAACATTAGAAGAGTTTAAAAATTGAGAGGGGTTTGATAAATTAGTAGCACAATAATGGTAAAAAACTTTATGATGATAATATTTCAAATTATTTAATTGAAGGTATTTCAAGAGCAAGTTTACAATTAGATAGTATTTGTGGTTATCGTTTAGAAACGGAATTTCCATTACTTGATCCAAATAGTGAGATTGATAAAAAACGCATTAATTATGTAAAAATTGCTTGTTGTTTACAAACTCAATATTTAATAAGAACTGGGATTGAATATTCTAGTGGTGGTGAAAATAGTAGTGATGGTGTTGCAAGTTATACATATCCTACTAATATGAAAATAGAATTTTCACCAGATGTTATTAGTTTATTAGAAAAAGCAAAGTTTTATAAATCACAAACTATAACTAAAATAAACCCTGATAATTATGGTTTTAAAAATGAATATCATACTTGATTTGGTCGCCCTGATACTAATCATAAAGATAGACCAATTATGTTAAGTGAAGCAGATGCTAAATATGTATGAAAAAATAGTATTTTTAGATCTAATACTTTGTCTATTATTCCTTGGGCAAATACTGAAAAAAGTGGTATATGACAAATTGAAGTATCACAAGAAATATTAACAAAATATATTGATAATTATATAAAAAATATTAAAGTTGATAATAAATCAATTATATATAATTCTAATAATGAGCTATGTGTTTCTTTTGATAATGATAGTATTTATGAAGAAAATGGTGTTTGAAAAGCAAAACAAGGTGGCGATACTCCAACAGAAAATAATTGAGAAGTTGTTGATACTAGTGATTTTGTATCAAATTCATCAGATGTATATAGAATAAAAGATTATGATAGTAATAATTATATTTATAATATAAGTATTTCAGACCAAGAAAATAATGCTATAAATTTAAATTTTACGACTTTTAAAAATCACCCTGTATATGAATTTTTTGTACCCAGTATTATAATTTTAAGACCAAATGGTCTTATTGAAGCGAATAAAAAATTAATGTTTATACATGTTGAAAGAAAAAAAGTAATTTAGAAAGTAAAAATATTTATTTTTAACAAAATATTTTCAGCATTTTAATAATATAATTAACTATATAAAGGAGAAAAAAATATGTTTATGTATGACAAAAATAGCAAAATTATTGTAAAAATAACAAGTATTACTCCCTATGGTGCTTTTTGTAAAACAGAAAAGGCCGATGGTTTAATCCATATTAGTGAAGTTTCAGATTACTTTGTTAAAGATATTAAAGATTTTTTTGATATTGGTGATGAAATTGAAGTTGAAATTATTAATTTTGATTCAGTTAGAAAACATCTTAAATTAAGTTATAAAAATCTTCATCCGGAATTATTAAAAAAAGATGATGATATTGAAATTCAAGAAATTAAAAAAGCTTTTCAAGATTTAAACAATCAACAAAATAAAACAGAAAATACTGAAAATATTATTAAATCAAATGAAAATGAATAAATTAATATAAAAAATAGTCATATTAATACTATTTTTTTCATTTTATTTATTTTTCTTTATTGTGTGTTATATAAAAATTAATAAGATGTTCTATTCGTTGTGAGTTGGTATATAATTCAGGTAATTCATTTCAAACTTTTTCTTGTTTTTCATTTAAGTAAACATTAATATTACGAATTAATTTTCTTTTCATAAATAATCTCCTTTAAATTAATAATGTAGTTTGAATATTACTTAATCTTTGTTTTGATAACTTATAATATTTTTCATTAATTTCTATACCAATTCAATGCCGATTTAATTGTTCACAAGCAATAGCAGTTGTTCCACTACCTAAAAAACAATCTAATACAGTATCACCAACTTTACTATGTTTATTAATTTGTAATTTAATTAAATTAATATCTTTAACAGTAGGGTGTTTAATAGTTCCTATAAATTGATTATTACTATTAGTAATTTGATAAACAGTTTGCATATCTTGATTTCAAACATTACTATAAGAAATTGGTTTATCATAAATATATAAACATAATTCTTTATCTTTCCGATATGAATTATTAGTTGGAGCATCATTTGTTTTTTGA
This sequence comes from Spiroplasma sp. hy2, assembly GCF_044714365.1. NCBI lineage: Bacteria > Bacillati > Mycoplasmatota > Mollicutes > Entomoplasmatales > Spiroplasmataceae > Spiroplasma > Spiroplasma sp. hy2. The sequence goes on along the minus strand of NZ_RXFZ02000032.1, from coordinate 1,260 downwards.
TAAATTATTAATTCAAACTTTAAATTATAATTTTCTATTTCAATTAAATAATCTTTTAATTGCTGTTTTGATAAATAAATTATAAAATTTGGTTTTTTAATAATTCGCATTCATTCTTTAAAATATGATGGTATATCAAAACTATCAATAAATTCACCTTGTAAAAATTCAAGTTCTCTTTTACGAATTTGATATTGAATATTAGATGTATTAGGATCATTTAATTTTTTTAAGTTATATTCAATATGTTTTTCTTTATTTTCTAATTTTTTAGCAATATCAGGATAAAGGTAAGGTGGATCAGTTAATATTAGATCAATACTTTTATCAGGTATTGTTTTTAATATTTCTAAACTATCACCCAAATATAATTCACCTAAATTAGTTTTCATAGTAGTTAGCTCTCACAATTAGCAATAATAATTGCATCGCGTAAATGATTACTTATTTTTTCATTATTATAAAATCAACCTTTACCATATTGATAAGTTAAATTAATATCTTTTTCAAATTCTCATATACAATTATCATTATATTTACTTAAATTTTCGATATTTTTAACAACTGATTTAGTATATTTTGGTGATACTCAATTTAAAAATGAATATACGTTGCCCAATGCTCCTAATAATCTTAATAAATCATCGCGGTCTTTTGAACCATTAGCATTTGTAAATAAACAATCTTCAATATTAATTTTTTCTTCATAATCAAACAATTTATCATTAATAAATTTATATTGTTCTTTTCAATCTTTATTTATAAATTCTTGTTTATCTATTAATTTATTATCTTTATAAACAACAATAGCAGTAGTACCAGTTCCTGATGGATCAATACCTATTTTTATCAATTTGCTCATTCCTCATCGTTGTTATTATTAACTGCTGGTACTACATTTGAAATATCTTCTTCTTTAACTACATTATCGTTTGTGTCCGCTATTTCTGTATAAGATGGGGTATTTATATTATTTGATATGGGTTCATCGCTAATCTGCCCCCGATTTTTGGCGACATTACTATCATTATCAATATAAATCTTTTCATCATTAGTTGTAATAACTGCCTGATCTGATTTATAAGCTTGTTGTAATTCAACTGACATAATACCTCATTTTCTTAATAAACTAGTTAATACTGTTTTAAGAGCCATTTCATCAAAACTAGCAATATAAAATGATTTATTTTTAGCATAAGTTTTAGAATATTTCATAAAATGATTTTCCATTTGCTCTCTTGTCATATATAAAGTTTWTWT
>NZ_RXFZ02000031.1:0-7906 GCF_044714365.1 Spiroplasma sp. hy2 | reverse complement strand
KTTTAAAAAATTTAAAGCAAAATCATAATCTTACACAAAATTAGTTTTCAAATTGTCATATTGATGATTTTTTTTATTTCATCAAGAGTTTTCGACAAAATTAAAGTTTATCATCACTAACTTTATTTAATTTTACGGTATAATATATAAGAAAAAATTAGGTGGTAAAGGAGAGAAAAAATGGGAAGAGCATTTGAAGTTCGCAAGCAGTCAATGGCAGCAACAGCTGCGAAAAAAGCAGTATTATATAATCGTGTTGCTCGAGAAATTTATTTAGCAGTACGCGAAGGAAGTGTTGATCCCAATGCTAATTTAGCGTTACGGAATGCAATTGATAAAGCAAAAGCAAAACAAGTTCCACGTGATGTTATTGAACGTGCGATTAAAAAAGCAAGTGGAAACGATAATGAAAATTACCAAGCAATTCGTTATGAAGGGTATGGACCAGGGGGAAGTGCAATTATTGTTGATACATTGACAAATAATGTTAACCGCGCTGTGGCAGAAGTACGCAATTGTTTTACTAAAACAGGTGGTAAACTAGGAGTTAATGGGGCTGTCGTGCATTTATTTGATCATTTAGCAGTGTTTGCTTTTACAGGTAAAACGGTTGAAGAAGTATTAGAATTATTATTACTAGCAGATTGTGATATTAATGATGTTGTTGCTGAAGATGGACAAATTGTTGTTTATGCGCCAGGAACAGCATTTAATAGTGTTAAAACGGCATTAGATCAAGCCGGGATTACAACATTTCAAATGGCAGAAATTACAATGCTTCCCCATGACCGGATTACTTTACATGGTGATGACGCTGAACAATTTGAAAAAATGTTAAATATGTTAGATGACATTGATGATGTGCAAGATGTTTATCATAATGTTTTCCTTGCTTAGTTCAGCGTGAAAAGCAGGAAAACAACTTGGGAAATTAGAAACAATTGAAAAATTATCGTTAATAGTGCATAATAATAGTAAAGTAAAAAAGGAGTTTAGATAATAATGTCAAATTTTTTGGGTGGTAGTATGACAATGAATGTGATTTTAGTCGTAATTGTAGTCGCAGTTATTATTTTTGCAATTGTTTCTTCAATTATGGGACGAAAAGCACAACGCATTGAACGAGAAAAACGAAAAAAACAAGTTAAAGATAAAATTAAACAATATATTAAAGATACTGATAATCGTAAAAACTTAAGATTAGAATATGAAAAAGTTATTGCTCGTAAAGGAAAAGAATTTAAATATCGCGATATTTTTGATGTTATTGTTGATATTTATGAAGCAAAAACAAATGCTTTTTTAGAACAAAAAGCTTTTGAAATTGAAGGTATTTCAAAAAAAATTAGTAAAAAACAATATGAAACAACTTGAATTGTTAACCAAGAAATTGATTTAGAAGAAACAAAACATCGAACTGAAATTAGTGAAAAAAAAGTTAAGTTAACAAAAGAAGAAAAAAAAGCAGCAAAAATTGCGGCAAGAAAAGAATATGAAGCACATCGTGCTGAAATGCTTAAAAAGCGTGAAGAAGAACGGAAATTGCGAAAAGCTGGACAACTTCCTGTTGATGAACGCCCAAAACCAAAACCAGAGAAATTTGTCCCTAGAAAATAAGTTCTATCTTATTTTCTTTGTCTTTAAAAAGCAAATCCGAAATAACGAAAGTGAAGTGCAATAATGGATTTAGAAATCACTTTAAAAAAAGAAGATTTTAAACGATTTAAAAAATGTTTTAAAATTGCTTGAACATTAGCTTCACGAAGTAATTTAAAAACAGTGCAAGAATGAGTGACAGCTCAAAAAATTTCGGTCTTTTTTGACTTGCAAGATAATATTAACAGTGCCAAAATTGATGAAGCTATTTTTATTGATGATGATGAAAATGAGAAGGGAAAAGGTTTATTTCAACCACATTTGTATGATTTAGCGCTAGAAACTTATTGACAAGCAGCTGAGGACACGGATAGTAATGATGTTCGAACTTTACCAGACGAGATTCAAACAACGATGGCAGATGTTCAAATTGATTTTTATCCCGGTGAAACAATTGCTGATGGGAATGAAGTTGGCCAACGCGCGCGTGAATATTTTATGCGTGATTATACCTATTTTAATTTAGAACATTACAGCAAGAAAATTGCTTTTGCAAAGACAACTGAAGTGTTAGCAAATCCAAACTATGATGTTTATTTTGAACCATCTTTTGTTTATAACAATTGTATTACAAAGTGTGATATTTTAAAGAAACTTCCAGATGGTACTTATCATTTAATTGAGGTTAAAGCTTCAACTGGTCGGAAATATGATAAAGAAGCACAAATGTATGTTGACAAGGATGTTAAGGATGAATATGGTTATGATGTTGCCTATCAGTATTATGTTTTAACTGGGGCAGGCTTAACAATTAGTCGGGTTTCGTTAATGTTGCTAAATTCGGAGTATCAACGGATTGGTGATATTGATGATGACCAGTTGTTTATGTTTCAAGATTATTATAAATTGCCAACCAAAACCTTACCGGCTATTAGTTTATTAGAATTTTGTCAGCAAATGATGACTGGACAATTTGCCAAACGTGTTGAAAAGAATCGCATCATTACTAATGATTTAGCTTTAATTAAACATTATTTTATGCAACCAGTTGAAACAATTTTTTCGTTATTTAGCAAGGAACAATGTTTCAATGGAAAAGGTGATCGTTATGGTTATTGCCAACATGTTACTAGTTATTTACCACCGCATTATAGTGTCTTTGAGTTAACACGTGGGATGGAAAAAAAGACGTTATTAAAATATCAAGAACACATTGATTTGTTAAAAGATATTGTGTTACCATTTACCTTTAAACAATCAAAGCGACAAAAAAAGCCAATTTTATTTTCAGAAAAACAACAACGCCAAATTCTTGCTGTTCAAGATAATGCCCCAGTTGTTAATCCAAAGAAGGTTGCTATTATTAATCAAATTTTAGAACAGTATCAGTATCCAATATATATGTATGATTTTGAAACAATGAAAGCGGCAGTTCCTCGCTTTGATTATTCATATTCTTATCAGCAAATTCCGTTTCAATATTCAGTCCATCTTATTAAAGATAATCACTTTGATTATCAAGATGAAACGACAATGGAACATTATGCCTTTTTAGCAGATGGTGAAGGTGATCCACGCTTAGCACTAATTAAACATTTAGTTACTGATTTATTTAGACATGGCGGAGGGGTTTATGTTGCTTATTATAAGAGTTTTGAATGTAAGGTTTTAGCCGAATTAATTAGTTATTTAACAATCTTAATTAATCAAAGTCGCAATGAGGAACTTATGACAACTTATCAAGATTGACAAAAAAAATTAAGGATTATTCGAAATAAAACAATTGATTTAATGGATTTTTTTCAGAACTTTATGATTTATAAAAAAGAATTTTATGGTTCAGCTTCAATTAAAAAAACACAACCAGCATTTGATAATCAATTTACTTATCAAGCATTAAAGGTACAAAAAGGTGATATGGCTAGTGAAATCTTTCGTCGTCGGGTGGAGAATAATATTCCAATCACCATTTGACAAAAATCATTTCGAGGAGAAATGTTAAAATATTGTAATCGGGATACATTAGCAATGGTTGTTATTTATCAACATATTGTTCGTTTAATGGGATCTTTAACACCAATTAAGGGAGGGAAAAAAGATGCAGAAATATAGAGTAATTTTTATGGGAACGCCAATCTTTGCAACAGCTGTTTTAAAAGCTTTACAAAAGTTAGCGCCAACAATTGAAATAATTGGAATTGTTACCCAACCTGATCGTAAAATTGGACGTCAGCAACTCGTTCAATTTTCTCCAGTCAAAGAATTTGCCTTAACAAATCAGATTCCTGTTTTTCAACCAGAAAAAATTAATGATCTTTATACAGAGTTAGGAACTTTCCAACCAGATGTTATTGTAACGTGTGCTTATGGGCAATTTATTCCAGAGCGAATTTTAAAATTAGCACGTATTAATTGTATTAATGTTCATGCTTCATTATTACCAAAATTACGTGGTGGGGCACCTATTCATAAGGCTATTATTTATGGTGAGCGAGAAACGGGGATTACACTAATGAAAATGATTAAAAAAATGGATGCAGGAGAAATGTATGTTCAAACAGCAATTCCAATTAGTGCCACCGAAACAGCCTCATCTTTGCATGACCGGTTAATGGTTTTAGCAGGCACAATGATTGAAAAATATTTATTAGATATTATTACTGGTAAAATTAAAGGAACACCACAGGATGATAGTCAAGCAACATTTGCTTATAATATTACACGTGATGAAGAAAAAGTAAATTGGTTTTTACCAAAACAAAAAATTGTTGACCAAATTCGTGGATTATATGCATGACCAATTGCTTATACAACTGTTAATAATATTCATTATAAATTGCACCAAGTAATGATTACTTTAGAGCCATTAGCGGAAAAAGATGCTGATTTTGTAAATGGGACAATTATTGATATTTCAAAATTAGGGATTAAAGTTAAAGTTGAAGATGGTTATTTGCTAATTACGCGTTTACAACGCGAGGGAAAAAAAGTAACTGATGCTAAAAATTACTATCATAATGCCTCGTCAGAAATTATGGTTGGAAATATTTTTATTTAAAATGTATCGTTTAAAATCACTAAAATATTTAGCAACAACAGGATTAATTACTGCTTTGTTAGTAGTTATTGCTTATATTTCCCAATTTATTCAGTTCAATTTTGGTGTTGGTAAAGGGATTATTCAGTTAGCAGATGGGTTATTTTTAGGTTTAATAACGTTAATCAAAGGACCAATGTTATTAATTAGTGGTATTTTGTATGTAACAATTATTGATATTGTTACCGGCGGTTTTATTTTTATTCCTATTTCAATTTTAATTAGAATTTTAATGTTTTTAATTACTTATTTTGGTGCTCGCATTTTAAGTCGCTATGGTGCTATTTTTGTTAGTTCTTTAATGTTATTATTATATGTTTTGTATAGTTATTTCTTATTTGGGCCTGATGTTGCAATTGTTGAATTAATTGCTGATGCAATTCAAATTGCTGTTGCAACAATAATGGGAATTACGTTAGCAATTGTTTTTGTTCAGATTAATGAGCATAGTACAAATAAAATTTGAGATGATGAACAATTTTGACATTATAAAAAGAGTAATTACGGCATAATTACTATTTTTATAATGTTCGTGCGGACAAACTAATAATTTTTAATGTTTCTTCAATTTTATCTTTTAAATAATTTAAGTAATAATAATTAATGATTGATTCTCGTAAAATTTTAAGTTTGTTGCCATAATTAGTTTGTAGTTGTTTTTCACAATACTCAAAAATTCGTAAATTTTCTTGTCGCATGTTTAAATTAACTTTAAAATGTTGTTGATATAATTTGCGATATTCATTAAGGGCATTACTAATACGGTTATGAATAAATTCCGTACTATGATTAATAACACGCATAATTTGGTAAATTAACCCTTCATGTTGTTGCAGCTTAATTTGTTTTGTATTAAAAGTTTTTAAATTTTTTAATAATGTATACAACCAATCTTTTTTTGTATCAGAAATTTTTTCAACATTCGTAATTAAAGTTACTTCAGCGATTAACTGATTGTAATATTCTGTAAAGTTAGTACTCACAAGTATTCCCCATTCCGTGATATTAATAAACACTAATAATTTTATCTTTTTTTAAAAATAATTGTTTCAGAGTTTTATTTTTTAAATTGTATAATACATTATATCGTATTTATTTTAAAAATTCAATGTGACTATAATTATTTATTATTAAAACCTGCTATTTCAGGTTATTTTGCTAAAATTATGTATAATAATATCAGAGATGTAACTGTTTATAGAAAGGGTTTTAATTTTAAATGGATAAAAAATTAATTCGTAATTTTTCAATTATTGCTCATATTGACCATGGGAAGTCAACCTTAGCAGACCGGATTTTAGAATTAACAGGGACAGTTGAAAAACGAGAAATGCAAGAACAATTATTGGATTCAATGGATTTAGAACGTGAACGAGGAATAACAATTAAATTAAATTCTGTTCAGTTAAAATATCGTGCTCAAGATCAACAAGAGTATATTTTTCATTTAATTGATACACCAGGGCATGTTGATTTTACCTATGAAGTTTCACGCAGTTTAGCAGCTTGTGAAGGAGCAATTTTAGTTGTTGATGCAGCACAAGGAATTGAAGCCCAAACATTAGCAAATGTTTATTTAGCAATTGATAATAATTTAGCAATTATTCCTGTTATTAATAAAATTGATTTACCATCTGCTGATCCAGACCGTGTCAAAGAAGAAATTGAAAATTTAATTGGAATTCCAACAACAAATGCACCATTAATTAGTGCTAAGACAGGGTTAAATATTGAACAGGCCTTAGAAGCAATTGTTAAAGATATCCCTGCGCCGTTAGAAGGCGATGATAATAATCCATTGCAAGCATTAATTTTTGACTCATATTATGATAAATACCGTGGTGTAATGGTCTCAATTCGAGTTAAACAAGGAATTGTTCGCGTTGGTGAAAAAATAAAATTAATGAATACTGGTGCTGTTTATGAAGTTACTGAATTAGGAGTTAAAACACCAAAAGAAGTTAAAAAAAACCAATTAGTTGCTGGTGAAGTGGGTTGATTAGCAGCAAGTATTAAAATGGTCCGTGATGTTCGGGTTGGTGATACGATTACAACCGTTGCTAATCCAGCTCAACAGCCATTACCAGGATATAAAAAAATGAACCCAATGGTATTTTGTGGATTATATCCAATTGATTCCTCTAAATATAAAGATTTAAAAGAAGCTTTAGAAAAAATTCAGTTATCCGATGCTTCCCTTGTTTATGAACCAGAAACATCACAAGCATTAGGTTTTGGTTTTCGTTGTGGCTTTTTAGGATTATTACATATGGATGTTATTCAAGAACGGTTAGAACGAGAATATAATTTAGAATTAATTGCAACTGCTCCATCGGTAATTTATCATGTTTATTTAACAAATAAGGAAATGATTAGTATTGATAATCCAAATGAATTACCAGTTGTGCAAAAAATTGATCGCATTGAAGAACCATTTGTCAAAGCAACGATTATGACTCCTGAGCAATATATTGGTTCATTAATGGAATTATGTCAAAATAAACGTGGAACATATGCTAATTTAGAATATATTGATGATACACGGCGAATTTTAACTTATGAAATGCCATTAAATGAAATTGTGTTTGATTTTTTTGATCGGTTAAAATCAATTAGTAAAGGTTATGCTTCATTAGATTATGATTTTATTGGTTATCGTCCTAATAAATTAGTTAAAATGGATATTTTATTAAACAATGAAATTATTGATGCTTTATCAATTATTGTTCATCGTGATTTTGCTTATGGGCGTGGTAAAGCCTTATGTGCAAAATTAAAAGAAATTATCCCTCGGCAAAATTTTGAAGTTCCAATTCAGGCAGCCATTAATCATAAAGTTATTGCACGAGAAGATATTAAAGCAATGCGTAAAAATGTCTTAGCAAAATGTTATGGTGGTGATATTACTCGGAAAAAGAAATTATTGGAAAAACAAAAAGAAGGAAAAAAACGAATGAAAGCAATTGGCTCAGTTGAAGTCCCCCAAGAAGCTTTTATGGCTGTTTTAAAGTTAGATGATTAATTGCTATTGTTAGCAATTTTTTATTAATAAAAAGTGATATAATTAGACTTCTTGCATAACCTATTAAAATAATTGTAAATATTTTCTTTAATTTTGTCGAAAACTCTTGATATTTATAAAATATACCTAAAATTAGGTATATTTTTAATATATGGAGGTAAATAATTAATGAAAAAAATAATTACAGAWWA
>NZ_RXFZ02000030.1:0-8240 GCF_044714365.1 Spiroplasma sp. hy2 | reverse complement strand
TAAAATCAAATTTATCAAATTTCATAATTTTAGATTCCTATAATTTCTATTTTAAATATATTTTATAGGAATTTTAAAATAACTAGGTTATGCAAGAAGTCTATTAAACGTAATATTGCGTTATATAGTGCTTTTTTTTGTTATGTTATTAGTATTTCCGCTCTTTTTTTATTGGTTTTATAAAATTATCATTATTTTAAAAAAAATAAAAGAACTTTACTTTGTAGTAATTAACCTAACTTTAAGTTAGTTAAATTCTATAATTATTTAGGAAATATTAATTTATTATTTTAAAAGGAGAAATCAAAAATGAGTGAGAAAGCCAAGCTTAAACCTTTTATGTCAAAGGCTTAATGAAAACAATCAAATCAAAGGACAATGGGGACTTTAAGTAAATTAAGTAAAGCATTTCTGTTACCAATTGCGTTTTTACCAATTGCTGGAATCTTCTTAGGAGTTGATGCGACTATTTCATCAAAAGTTGATCCTGTTTCAGCAGCTTGATACTTTGGAAATTTTTTAAATAAAATGGGAGATATTGCCTTTGGTAATTTGCCAGTATTATTTTGTATTTCTGTTGCAATGGCCTATACGGAGGATGCTGGAGTAGCAGCATTGACTTCAGTGGTCGGGTTTTTAGTTTTTAATGCAATTCAGTTGTCATTATTAAATGAGGCATATGCTCATATTCAATATGTTGTTAATATTGAGGGTGGTACTTCACCAATTATGGGATTAACTGTTGATGGTGTAACATCAGCCAGTCCAACTTTACTAACGGGTGAACAATTATTGGAATGAATGAGAACCAGTGATATTTATAAAGAATTAGTGAAAGGGAATGTTACTGTCACAATTGTTAGTTCAGCACGAGTAACTGATCAATTTAACTTGTTATTTTACACTGGTCAAACATGAGCAGTTCAAAATAAATTATTAACTTCTAATTTAGGAATTAATTCATTAAATACTGGTGTTTTTGGAGAGATTTTTGTTGGAGCGATTGCGGCTTTCGCTTATAATCGTTTTCATAAAACACAATTACCTTCAGCGTTAAGTTTTTTTAGTGGGACAAAATTAGTTCCAATTATTATGTTTATGGCAGTAATTCCATTAGCTTTTATTTTTATGATTATTTGACCATTAATTGGAACTGGGCTAGCATGATTTGGAAATAACTCAGGAAAATTACCAGTAGGGTTAGATTCTTTAATCTTTGAGATTTTTGAGCGATCATTAGTGCCATTTGGGTTACATCATGTGTTTTATTCACCATTATGATGAACACAAGCCGGGGTAAGTATGGCAGATTTAATCGCTAATGTTTCAAAAGACCCTTTAAGTTATATGGCTTTTCTTAAAGATTTACAAGGAGCTGGTTATATTGATGCTAATATTGATTTAAGTACAATTACAGTTGGAGCAGCACAAGCAGCAATTACTAGTTGAGTATCAGAACTAAATGCTTCAACAATAGCAGCAGTTGGTGATCAAACAATTATGTATAAAGTTATTGCTGATCCAAAAATTACCTTTACAATGGTTCAACATATGGGGTTAAATTTAGGGCGATTCCAAACTGGGAAGTTCCCATTTATGATGTTTGGATTACCAGCAGCAGCAGGAATGTACTTTAGTGTTCCAAAAGAAAATCGAAAACAAGTAATGGGAATTTACTTTTCAGCAGCCTTTACTTGCTTCTTAACAGGAATTACAGAACCAATTGAATTTACTTTTTTATTTGTAGCACCAGGGTTATTTTATGGTGTTCATATGCCATTATGTGCAATTTCATTTATGTTAATGGGATTATTACATGTGCATACATCAATGACTGTTTCAGGTGGATTTATTGACTTTATTGTCTTTGGTATTATTCCATTTGTTGGTGGAAAAGGAACAAACTTCTATTGAATTCTTGCGGTTGGAATTCCATATATTGGAATTTATTTTGCAGCTTTCTACTTCGCAATTAAATATGGGAAAGTTCAAATTCCTGGTCGTGATGGTATCACAAAACTATATACTAAAGCTGATTTTAAAGCAAAAAAGGTACTAATGAAACAACTTCATCAGCACCAGCAAAGGGTGATGCGGCAAAAAGAGAAAAGGCACGTAAAATTATTGAATTTTTAGGTGGTGCTGATAATATTACGGCAGTTGATTCATGTGCATCACGTTTACGAATTACAGTTGTTGATAGTAAACTTGTCAATCAAGATGGAATTAAAGGATTAGGTGGCAGCACCGGAATGCTTATTCGTGGTCAATCGGTTCAAATTATTTATGGTGGAGAACAAGAAGTAATTAAACCGTATATGCGTGAATTATTAGCTGAAATGCGTAATAATAAAGAGACAGCGAATTTAAATTTAAAACAGGGTTAAAATTAAATAGATATCAAAAAAAACATTAATTTTTTAATTAATGTTTTTTTGTCTATTTTAACAAATGCTATTTTGTGATAAAATTATAATGTATAAAAATGGAGTAGAAAATAATGACATCAATTTTTGGATATACAAAAGAGAAATTACAATTAGATTTAGTTGCGCATGGTTTTAAGAAGTATTTAGCAGAACAAATCTTTGATTGAATATATGTCAAAAACATATATTCTTTTGATGAAATGACAAATATTTCTAAAACTGATCGTAATAAATTACAAGAATACTATACGATTGAGCCATTAAAAATTGTTGTTCAACAACAGTCAAAAGATGGAACAGTAAAGTTTTTGTTTCAGTTAGCAGATGGTTATAAAATTGAAACAGTTTTAATGCCTCAAAGTTATGGTAATTCTGTTTGTGTTACAACACAAGTTGGTTGTAATATGGCGTGCACTTTTTGTGCCTCAGGACTATTAAAAAAAACCCGGAATTTATCAACTGCCGAAATTGTTCAACAAGTTATGATGGTTAATCGTTATTTAGCAATAACAAATGAACGTGTAAGCCATGCTGTTGTAATGGGAATTGGCGAACCATTTGATAATTTTGATAATACGCTTAAGTTTGTCAACATTATTAATGACTCAAAAGGTTATCAAATTGGTGCGCGCCATATTACAATTTCTACTTGTGGGTTAGTTCCAAAAATTAAACAATTTGCAGAATTAAAGACCCAAGTTAATTTAGCAATTTCATTACATGCTCCAAATAATACGATTCGTAATCAATTAATGCCAATTAATAAAGCTTATCCAGTAGAAAAATTAATGGATGCAGTTCGTTATTATATTGAGTTAACTAATCGGCGTGTTACTTTTGAGTATATTTTAATTGAGAATGTTAATGATAGTCGTGAAACAGCATTAGAATTAGCAAAGTTAATTCGAGGATTAAATGCTTATGTTAATTTAATTCCTTATAATACAGTTGCAGAAAATGGGTATCAACGCAGTACAAAAATTAATCAATTTTTTGAAACTTTACAACAGCAAAAAATTAATTGTATTGTTCGTCGTGAATTTGGGCACGATATTGATGCTGCTTGTGGTCAATTACGAGCTAAAAATGAAGGGATTATTAGAAAATAATTATGCAAATACGGTTTGGATACAAAACTGATATTGGTGCTTATCGTAGTAGTAATCAAGATTACTTTGATTTTGCCAATAATAGTTTTAACAATTATATTGCCATTGTTTGTGATGGGATGGGTGGTCATCAACATGGCGAAGTTGCCAGTAAAATGGCTGTTGATAGTTTGGTGGAACATTTTAAACGGACAAATTTTAATCATTTGTCCGATGAAGAAATTAATAAATGATTTCGTCAAACAATTTTAGCAATTCAACAGGAAATGGTTACTTATGCTCAAATTTATCCTGATACAAGTGATATGGGAACAACAGTTGTTGCTGCCTTAATTGCTAATGGAAAAATATATGTTATTAATATTGGTGATTCACGGTTATATAAATTACATCATGATAAAATTTATCAAATTACTACTGACCAAAATATGGAAAATTCAACAGAATATCGAGAAAAACAAGAATTAGAATTTCAAGGTCAATATAAAAAACAATATAATATGCATACTTTTTGAAAAGTATTAACAAGTGCTTTAGGTCCAACAAAGAATTTAAAAATTGATACTTATGTTATTGAAGATATTAAAGGACAGTATTTATTAACCACCGATGGAATTCATGATTATGTTGATGAAATTGATTTAATTGAAACATTAAAATCAGCAAATAAATTAAACGATAAGGTTAAAATTTTAATTGATCGGGCATTAGAAAATCTATCAACTGATAATTTAACCGGAATTGTTTTTGAAATAACAGATTAAAGCACTGTTATTTTTATTTGTTGTTTTTTTCTTCTTAGTTTTTTGTGTTATGATGTTTACAAGTTAAAATAATAAGGTAAAAGGGTGCAGAAAATGGAACAAATCACAATTGGAACAGTGTTACACAATCGTTATCAGGTTTTAGCTAAAATTGCAGATGGTGGTATGGCTGAAGTTTTTGAAGGATATGATATGTTATTAAAGCGGCATGTTGCAATTAAAATTATGACATTAACATTATCAAAAAATAAAGAAGCAGTAGAACGTTTTAATAAAGAATATAATTCAATTGCGCAGTTTTCCCATAATAATGTGGTTAAAGTTTATGGTTCATTTCAGGCGTATGATCGTCATTGTTTAGTTTTGGAATTAGTTAAAGGTTATACTTTGAAAGATCGTTTACTAACATTAGGTCCTTGTACTGTTAAAGAATTATTATATTTTTTTGATGAAATTAATTTAGCTATTACGGAAGCTCATCATAATGATATTATTCATCGTGATATTAAACCAGAAAATATTTTGATTTCATATGATGGTAAAATCAAGGTTGCTGATTTTGGGGTTGCAATTTTAGAAAATAGTGAAGATTTAGAATGTGGCAAAATCATTGGAACATCAAAATATATGGCACCAGAAATTGTTCAATCAAAACCAGCAACAAAACGCAGTGATATTTATGCTTTAGGCATTATGTTATATGAGTTAGCGGTTGGGATGGCTCCTTTTGTTGGAAAAAATCCAACTTTTGTTGCAGTTAAACATGTTAAAGAATTGCCACTACGACCACGGTTAGTAAAGCCCTTAATCCCACAAAGTTTAGAAAATGTTATTTTAAAAGCAATTGCGAAAGATCCTAGTGAGCGGTTTCAGACAGTAGTAGATTTTAATACTAGTTTACAAGCAATTGAAACATCAGAACATCGCTCGGAAAAACCTTTAAAGTTATCAAATATGTTTGAAGTAAAAGGTAAGCAGTGTAAGCTTTATGATCGGTATTATTCTTATCCATGATTTTTAAGAATTAAGGTTGCTTGATGATTTAGTTTCTTACTAGTTTGTTTTATTATTGCCTTAGTTTGTCTTTGCTTGTTTTTATCAGGGTAGAATAATATGCATCAAACAGGAATGATTATTCGCATTGTTAGCGAGTTTTGTTATGTTAAAAATGATATTGACCATCAAATTTATGCTTGCAAAGCAAAAGGATTATTTCGTCATCAAGAAATTAAACCAGTTGTTGGTGATTATGTTCAATTTGAAATTCAAAATGACAAGCAAGGAATTATTTATCAAATTGAACCGCGTAAAAATGAATTATACCGGCCACGAATTGCTAATGTTGATCAAGTTATTATTATTACAGCAATGGCAGAACCGGCTTTTAATTCATATTTATTAAATAAATATTTAGCATTTATTGAATACAAAAGTTTAAAACCAGTTATTGTTTTTACTAAAAAAGATTTAGTGAAAACAGATGAACTTTATCAAAAATATTTTAACTGATATCCAAAGTTAGGTTATGAAGTTTATTTTATTAGTAATAAAAAAGATGATAAAAAAGTATGACAACAATTTGAACAACTTTTTCAGAATAAAATCACAGTGTTAACTGGGCAAACTGGTAGTGGGAAATCATCAACTCTAAATACGCTATTACAAGCAGAGATAATTAAAACGCAAGAAATTTCTAAAGCATTAGGCCGCGGAAAACATACAACGACAGCTAGTGCATTATATGAGTTATTAGATGGAATGATTGCTGATACACCAGGTTTTTCAACATTTGATTTAAGAGATTATGAAAAAGGAGGATTAGCCCGCTCTTATCATTTATTTAATCAATATGCTAATGAATGTAAGTTTCGAACTTGCTTGCATTTACATGAGCCACATTGCAAAATAAAAGCATTAGTTCAAGCAGATGTTATTCCACATTTTTTTTATAATGATTATGTTCGCATTATGCAAGAACAATAGAAAGAGGTAATGATGAAAAAATATTTTGTTGCACCAAGTGTTTTAAGTGCAAATTATTTAATCCTACAAGAAGAGTTAGCAGCAATTAAGAAAGCAGGTGCTCAATGAATTCATTTTGATGTAATGGATGGTGATTTTGTACCAAATTTAACTTTTGGTTCAAAGATTTTAGCTGATATTACTAGTTATAGCGATTTATATCTTGATTGTCACTTAATGGTTAAAATTAAAAATAGTAGTGTTGAAAATTACTTGCGGCCCTTTATTAAAGCAGGTGCATCAGGAATTACTTTGCATTATGAAGCATTAACTGAACCACAATTAACTGAATTTTTAAGTTTACGAACAAAATTAAACATAAAAATTGGGTTAGCAATTAAACCATGAACTCCAGTTGAAATTATTTACCCGTATTTAAATCGTCTTGATTTAGTCTTAGTAATGACAGTAGAACCTGGTTTTGGTGGTCAAGATTTTATTCCAGCAGCAGCAGCAAAGATTAAAATTTTACGACATTATCTTGAACAAAATAATGGCAAAACACTAATTGAAGTTGATGGGGGAATTAATGCTGAAACTGCAACCCTTTGTAAACAATATGGGGTTGATGTGTTAGTAGCGGGTAGTTATTTATTTGGCCATTTTGATTTAGCAGCAAGGTTGAAAGGATTATTAGCAGATGAAAGCAAATAAAGTTTTAATTGTTTGTTCAGAAACAAATTTAGATTTACAGCAGTATCAAAATTATTATAAAATTGGTGTGGAACGAGGTGCCTTAGATTTAATTAAAACTTTTGATACTTTTGATCTTTTTTGTTGTGACCAGGATAGTTTAACAACAACAGAAGCAAAACTAATTACTAGTAAAGCAAAAGAGTTATTAATAGTTTCCCAAATTAAAGATTATATTGATGGTGAATTAGCCTTACAAGAAGCGTTAAAATTAAAACCACAAGAAATTATTTTTATTGCACAAGGTAATCGCTTTGATATGGAGTTGAGTTGTTTTAACTTTATTTATCGCTATAATATTATTTTTATGAATGATAATACTTATGCTTATTTATTAAAACCAGGAATAAATGAAGTTTATCAAAAGGCAGATTATCGTTATTTTTCATTATTTAGTTTGCAAGCAGCAACTGTGACAATTAGTAATTTAAAATATAATGCTAACCAATTAAAATTGTCAGAATTATCGCCTAATGCAGTTAGTAATGAATTTCTTACGTCAGTCGGGAATATTGATGTTTTAACAGGACAAGTTGTTGCAATTTATAGTAAATAAATTATAGTAAATAAAAATCGGTTTTAAAAACCGATTATTTTTTGCTTTAAAATTTGGTACCCATGATCGGGCTCGAACCGATACGAATTTCTTCGGTAGATTTTGAGTCTACTGCGTCTGCCAATTCCGCCACATGGGCATTTGTACCTTTTTCTATTATTTTGTGACTGTGTCCTTGAACTTTATTTATTGCGCAATTTGACCTTTACGCTTTAATGTTTTTAAAGTTCTTGTTGCAACACGTAATGTTTTAACTTCACCATCAACAACAATGCTTACTTTTTGTAAATTAACATTTCATTTACGACGAGTTGCATTTAACGCGTGTGAACGTTTGTTTCCTGATAAAGTGCTTTTACCAGTAATTTCACATTTTCTTGCCATAATTTCACTCCTTTATATCTACATACTATAAAATAATAACTAATTTTTAAATTAAAAGCAAGTATAAATATAATTTTTTTTATGTAAAGTAAAAATGCAAATAGGACAATTCGCCCTTATTAAGTTAATAATATATTTTTATTAAAAATTGCGACTATTTTTTCAAAAAAAAATAATTTTTTTAAATTATGTAGTTATTTCAGCACCACGAAAAATGATTTTTGTTAAAAATCTAAAATTAATAATTTAATTACTAAATATTTTGTAAAAATACCTCTTTGGA
>NZ_RXFZ02000029.1:0-8254 GCF_044714365.1 Spiroplasma sp. hy2 | reverse complement strand
TTWAAATCAAATTTATCAAATTTCATAATTTTAGATTCCTATAATTTCTATTTTAAATATATTTTATAGGAATTTTAAAATAACTAGGTTATGCAAGAAGTCTAATTAAAAAAGAAATTTTAACATCAGTTCGTACCAGAAACTGTAATTATAATATTTAAGTTTTAATTTTTTTAAGTTATAATTAGAAAGTATAAAATTAAATATAACGAAGGGATTTTAAATAATGAAAAAACTAATGATTTTATTAGGAATGACTTTTTTTGCAACGACAGGATATAGTCCAATTATCGGTTGTAAAAAACCGCTTAAACTTGATGATACTGAAAATGGTATTGGAAAAGATATGGAAATTTTAAATAAAATTTCACAACGTGCTATCAACAATTTTTCAGTTTATGCACAAAATAAAAATACAATTAATAGTACTGAATATCAAAATAAATTTGATAAACTGTATACAATGGTTGACAAGAAAACTGAAAGTAGAAAATTAGACCAAATGGATAAAGATGCGATAGATGCTTTAGCAACATTAAAAAATGGCTTTCTTGCTGTTTTTAATAATATTAATAATGAAATTTATAATGACTATTCAAATTATTATCCTGATAGTAAACCAATTAATTTATTAAATGATAGTTTAAGTTATGAATTAAATTTTATTGATATGGTTCAATTGCAAGCAATTTTAGATCGACCAGGATTAGAAACAGTAAAAGCAGTTAGACTAGATTTCCATTTTCAATTTGAAGTTAAGTTTAAACTTTTAACAACAACTTCAGATTATGTAATCCAATATGTTATTACTGATAATCCAGAAGAAATGAAAGTTGTTTTAAATGGGATGATTCAAAAAATTTCAAAAGTAATTGTTAATTTTTTCAATCAAGAAGGAATTTTTCAAATTGATAAAACACCTGAATTTGCTACAATTTATCAAAATTTTGATGTAAACTATACAGCTAGTTTTGCTAATTTAGATAATATTATTTTAGAAAAGTTACAAAGTAAAATTAAAAGTGATAGCGAATTGCAAAAGTTTGTAAAGAATATTAAATATAATTCTTCAATAACTTTATTGAGTTTACTAACAAGTGCAATTAATAATACTACTAATGGTGTTAATGTTGTTCGAGAAAATACAGCTTCATATGTTTGAACCGGAAAAGGATATCAACCTAATAAAATTACTCCAGAAAATTTTGTTAAGTTTTATCGTTCATTAGTTAATGTTTTTAATACTGGAGGTCAGAACTTATGATTAGCTGATTTTCATGTGAATTTAGCAAAAATTCAAGTGGCAGGGTTTCCATTATCTGGAGCAGTAATGAATGATGGGCAAGCATTAAAAGTTCAAGTTGAAATTACAGAAGAAGGTTTAACAAATAAGTTAATGGAATATGGACGGTTAGTAGTTGCTTTTTATAATCATTTTAAATTAGAATCAAATGAGCATTCAGGAGTATTCCATCTTAGCAAAGAAGCTTTTACTAAAATTTTAAATTTAAAAACCCGAAAATACAAAGATGTTTTAAAAATATTAATTAATGATTTTAAAGAAGCAAATCAAGCAAAAAATTTACCAGGAATTGATATTTTTACAACTGGTAATTGGGAAAAAAGTGTTCACGAAGTGAGTTTAAATGAAACTAAAGATACTTTTTCACTTCGTCGGCGAGCAGTTTGAAACTTTGACTTATTATTTGGAAAAAATAATGCGGTTTATTATACTGGATGAACATCAACATTATTTACCTTAGAATTTACTAAAAAATAAGTTTAATTTAAAAAAACAAGGTTTTCTTGCTTTTTTAAATTAACAATAAAAATTGCTAGCATTAATGCTAGCAGGTATGTAAATAATAAATCTGGTCCGTTTATTTTAATAATTAAGGTTAGTATGTGAATAATAATTGTCACATTATTCATTTAATAGTTTATAAATGTTATTGTGTTGCTGATTACTACTAATAAGAAATATAACAAAATTTAAAACTAAACCTAAATTATTTATTTAATAATATTGCAAATAAATAACTATTTGTTATTGATTGCTTATTATTTGATTTATTATGTTATCTATTATCTTTTATTGTGGTCTAGATTGCTGACTATTTTTTGATTCTATATTAGAATTGAAAGGGGTAAAAATACTTAATAAGGTCCATAAATATTATTTACAATTTTTATTATATGCTTCTAGATTTTTCTGACAATAGTTTCATTTTTAATTATAAAAAATATCAACTTTTTTCCTAATTTGTCTTTAGTTGGTAAATAATTTGTTAATTTTAACTTGCATTTTAAAAGTAAACTTTATATTATTATTTTAACAACTTTAAAAAGCAATTTTGGATGTTACGGGAATTAGGTGTGAATCCTAGGCTGTCCCAGCAACTGTAAAGTGGATGAAAGCTAACATCATTCCATTGATAAAATATTTCTTGAGAAGGAATAGTGAGTAAAGTGAAACTAAGCCAGTAGACCGATCTAAAAAAAACATTGGTAAAATATCAATGCTGCACTTATAGTTATTATCTCTGGGGTTAGATGATTAATTATTTATTAGTGAAAACTATTAAATAATAATTTTAAAGACGTCAAAAAGCGTTTTTTAGTTGTTAATTTAAAGCAGTAATCCTATCAAAAAGTATTATTTAAAAGATAATAAATAATAAAATTAATTAATAATTAAGTTTAATAGCATTTGATTTAAAATGGTTTTATTTTTGCTATTGTCTTAAACTATTAATTAAAATAATCGTAGAAATTAAACATCATTTATGTGGATATGCAACAATATTCTTTTTCGTGTTGTTTAAATATCCTTACTTTTTAAATAAAAATAGCATTGATAGGTATTTATTGGTAATTAAATTAAGCGGAAAAGAGAGGAATAAAAAAATGACACCACATATTAATGCCAAAAAAGAAGAAATTGCAAAAGTTGTTTTAATGCCGGGAGACCCATTACGGGCAAAAACCGTTGCTGAGAAATATTTAACAAATTTAAAATTAGTAAATGAAGTTCGAAATATGTTAATGTATACTGGCAAATATAAAAACATTGAGGTAACAATTGCTGGAAGTGGAATGGGTTGTCCAAGTATTGGAATTTATTCATACGAATTATTTAAGTTTTATGATGTTGATTATATTATTAGAATTGGTTCAGCTGGAAGTTATAATCCAAATATTAAAGTTTATGATATCTTTAATGTTCGTGAAGCATTTGGCGAAAGTAATTATGCAAAAATTGCAGCTAATATTGATAGTAATTTAATTGCTGCAAGTGAAAAATTATTTAATGAAATTGAAACTGTAGCACAAGCAAAAGGAATTAAAACTCACACGGGAATTGCTCATGCAGCAGATGTTTTTTATCGTTATGATGATTCATTAGACTTTACTCATACTCATAAATTAGATGTTGTTGAAATGGAATCATATGCTTTGTTTACTAATGCAATTGTTACGCAAAAACATGCAGCAACATTATTAACAGTTTCTGACCATCTTGTAACTAAAGAAGTTACTACAGCATTGGAACGCCAAAATAATTTTATGACAATGGTTGAATTAGCATTAGATACTGCTGTTCAATTAATGGGTTAAAAACGAAAGGAGCAATAAAATGAAAATTGCAGTCTTTGGAACCGTTGGAGCAGGAAAAACAAAAGTTAGTGAAGAATTATGTAAACAATTAAACTATAATTTATTTAAAGAACCATTAGAAGAAAATCCATATTTTAAAGATTTTTACCAAGATATGGGAGGATTTGCCTTTAAAATGCAAATTTATATGTTAACAACAAGAATTGAGCAATTTTTCAACATTGATAATTTAGAGGATACTGTTTTTGACCGCACAATTTTAGAAGACCCTGCTTTTGTGCGAGTTTCCCACTTATTAAAAATTATGAATGAAATTGATTTTAAAGTTTATAATCGTTTTTTTCAAAATGTTATTGTTCCAATTTTGAAGAAAAAGTTAGGCTTTGATGTCATTATTTATTTAAAAGTTTCAACTGAAAAAGCGGTTGAACGAATTAAACAACGTGGGCGTCAATTAGAATTAGAAACCCCATATTATTACTGGGAAAAGTTAAATGAACAATATGAAATTTTATATCATGAATTAAAAAATGATTATCAATTTATTGTTATTGATGCTGACAGTGATGATTTTTCAGAAAAAATAAGCATTATTATGCAACATTTATTACCTCTTCATAATAAAGTTCCTTGTTTAATTTAAAAAATAATTATTATTAATATTTTAATTTAATAAGGAGGAAATTAAAATGAAAAGCACAAATAATAATATAGAAACAAAAAGTTTAAGTAATTTAAGAATTTTAGGACTAGATCCTATTATTTATAATAAAACTGGCCACCCAGGGATTGTATTAAGTGCAGCACCACTGATGCAAGCAATTTATTTAAATAATTTAATTGCTAATCCGGCAGTACCTGATTGAATTAATCGTGATCGTTTTGTATTATCTCCAGGACATGCTTCAACCTTACAATATGCGATTTTACATTTAGCTGGTTATAATTTAACAATTGATGATTTAAAAAATTATCGTCATATTAATTCAAAAACGCCAGCTCATCCAGAATATGGTGTTACTCCTGGAGTGGATAATTCTTCTGGTCCCCTAGGACAAGGAGTTGGCTATGGAGTTGGAATGGCATTAGCTGAACAACATTTAGCAGCTAAATTTAATAAACCAGATTATAAAATCATTGACCATTATACTTATGTTTTATGTAGTGATGGTGATTTGCAAGAAGGCGGAGCAATTGAAGCAATCCAATTAGCTGGGGTATGAAAATTAAATAAATTAATTATGTTATATGATTCAAATGATTACCAATTAGATACAAAATGTGATGCTGTTTTAAAAATTGATTATCAACGTTTTTTTGAAGCACAAAATTGAAATTATATTCGAATTGAAAATGCAGATGAGGATCTACCAGCAATTCAAAAAGCAATTGAACAAGCGCAAAAATCTGATAAACCAACATTAATTGAATGTAAAACAATTATTGGTTATGGGCATCCAAAACAAGGTTCACCTATGCATTCTTCACCATTTACTCCCGAGGAGATGGAACAAGTAAAAGCATTTTATGATTTTAATCATCCTCAATTTTATGTTGATAATGATGTTAAAAAACATTGACAAAACACTTTTGCTAAACGAGGAGCAACAAAATATGAAGAATGAAAGAAAAAAATAACTGCTTACAAAGCAACATTTCCAAAGGAATATGAAAAATTATTTGTAATTCCATCGGTTGATTTAAAAGCTTTTGAAGCGTTATTAACAACTGATAAAGATAAAAAAGCAGGAACACGAATTATTATGGGTGATGTGTTTAAATATTATCAACAAAAGTGTTTAAATAATATGTTTGGAGGTAGTGCTGATTTGGGAACTGCAACCAAAATTATTGGTTATAATGGTTCATGAACAACATCAACACCACAAAATAATAATGTTCATTTTGGAGTGCGTGAATTTGCTGCCGGAACAATTAGCATTGGTGTTGAATTACACCAAGGTTTGAAAGGATTTAATTCAACATTTTTAATTTTTGCTGACTATATGAAACCATGTATTCGAATGGCTTGTATTCAAAACTTACCCGTAATTTTTGCTTTTTCACATGATTCAATCGGTGTTGGTTTTGATGGAAAATCACATCAGCCAGTTGAACAATTAGCAATGCTACGAAATTGTCCGAATTTAAATGTGTTTCGTCCAGCGGATATTAAAGAAGCAATTGGGTGTTTGAAAGCAAGCGTAGAAGCAAAAAGTGCTCCATCAGCTTTAATCTTATCGCGACAAGATACCCCATATCAATTAGCAGAAACATGTTGAGAACAAACGTTAAAAGGGGGATATATTGTTGTTGCTGAAGATGAGACAAAACCATTGGAGGCAATTATTATTGCAACAGGAACTGAAGTAGCACCAGCAATTGTTGCAGCTAAGACAATTAAGAAAAATATTCGTGTTGTATCAATGCCCTGTGTTGAATTATTTGAACAACAGTCAAAAGCGTATCGGGAAAAAATTGTACCAAATAATATAACAAAAGTAATTGCAATTGAATTTTCAAATGATTATGTTTGATATAAATTTGTTGGTAAAACTGGATTAATGTTAGGTGTTGATGATTATGGTTTATCGGGAAGTGCAGATGCTGTTATTAAGTATAAGCAATTAGATCAAACTTCTATTATTAATAGAATTACAGCATATTTAGGAGAATAATGATTACATTAGAAAAACTATTAGAGTATAAAACTTTTTATGTAATTCGAAATCATAATTATGTTGTTGCTCAACAAATTTGTGAACAGTTAATTAATTTACAAGTTAAATGTTTAGAATTAACTTTCACAATTCCTAATGTTGCAGAATTAATTAGTTTTGTTCGTAACAAGTATCCAACAATTTTAGTTGGAGCAGGAACAGTTTTAACATTAGAACAAGCAATGCAAGCAACAACAGCCGGAGCTCAATTTTTAGTAGGTCCAGTTTTTAACCAAGCAGTTAGTGAATATTGTCATCAAAATAATTTACTGTATATTCCGGGGGCAATGACACTACAAGAAGTTAATAATATTGTTAATGCTAAATGAGAAATTATTAAAATTTTCCCAGCAACAGCATTTAAATTAAATTTTATTCAAACAATTAAAACATTTTTTCCAACAAAAGTTTATATGGCTTCAGGAGGAATTAATTTAACAAATTATGAAGAAGCAAAAAACTTAGGATATGATTTAATTGCTGTCGGTGCTTTTATCACTGGTGATATTAATAGTACAGGTCTTGATATGGAAAAATTTAAAACATTTGAAACAATAATTAATCAATAAAGGAGAAAAAATAATATGAGAGATAATAAAAAAGTAATTTACAATGCGGGTAGTATGTTTACTGAGGCCCAATGAAACACAAGAAAACGTGAAGGAGATATGTTGCGTGAAATGTTTCCAGACTTTATTATTGGAAATCCAGTTGATTTTGAAACAAATCAAAAAGAACGTCCTACAAATAAAACAATTTTTGAATTAGATTATGTTGGTTTAACTGAAGCAGATTATGTTATTTTAGAATTAGATGGTTGAGATTCAGGAACTCATATGGAATTTGGTTTAGTAGTTGAACAAGCAATTCATAATAAAAATAAATATTTATTCCCAATTATTTCTGACTTTCGTTTACATCAAGGAATTTTAAAAGGAGAATATCCTGGTTTTGGTTTAAACGAAATGATTACAGGAGCATTATATTATGAACCATTAAATAATGGTGATGTTCCTCAAATGACATTATGTAATTCGCATAAATTAGCTTGTGAAGCAATTAAAGCTATTGAAACTGGAAGAATTGAAGAGTATCGACAAAAATATGATATTAAAGATATTTTTAAAGAAAGAGAAGATACTTTATATCATGGTTTTGATTGTTTTATTTAAATTAATTAATAAATTAATGAAGAGTTATATGATTTATAACTCTTTTTATTATGCTGTGAAATTAATAGAAAAGAATTATAAAAAAATTATTGGATATAAAAAATAAATAGTTAAAGAATAATAACCATTTTATTATTTAATTACTTGCATTTTTTTTATAATTTAACCGTGTCAAATTTTAAAAATTTAATGTTTGATTACAACTTTTATAATGAAAAAACTAATTTATATTAATAAAATATTTATTTACAAGAAAGGGTGTCAGATTCAAATGGATACAAATTATGTACAAAATGAACAAGAGAATGTTCAAACCAATGTTATTTAAAATAAAAAGCCAGATAATTTATGTCGAGCAGGATGTATTATAGCAATTGTTATATCATCGTTAGCATTGATAGGTTTTTCAATTGGTGGTTTAATATTATTAGTAACAGGTACTATGAGTTATGGTTTTTATATGGTTACTGGGATTTTTTATTTAATAATTGCTGGAATCGAAATAATACCAATTATTATGTGTGATAATGTTTTAAAAGGAAAAGCAGAATCAAATCGGCCGTATAAAAAAATGGGGTTTTGGAAAAAAACTCGGAAATTGAATAAGAATAATAAATTAAACCATTTACTAAAATGGTTTTTTATTTGTAAAACCAAAATTATTAATTGATTCAGAGAAAGGGCAATATCTTAAATATTTACAAAAAAACTATAACAACTTTTTGATACCCTCTTTAAGTTRTT
>NZ_RXFZ02000028.1:0-8418 GCF_044714365.1 Spiroplasma sp. hy2 | reverse complement strand
ATATTTTTAAATAAAAGACATAATTAATTAAAATTATAATTTGCTATTAGTATCTTTTTAAAAATATTTACAATTATTTTAATAGGTTATGCAAGAAGTCTAATGAACAACAATTATATCAAGCTTGGAAGCTTACATTAGAAAGCTTACACTAGTGAATGCTATTATTTTATTGCTAAACTTGTTATAATTATATTAATTATTAAGAGAATGTGAGGGATTTTAAATGAATGTTCTAGATGAAATTAAAAAAGTTTTAAAAGAACGTGGAATTTCTAAACCAATTGATTTAAATACGGAGTTTAAAACATTAGGATTAGATTCATTAGATTTGATGGATTTAGTTATTGAGGCTGAGAAAAAATGTGGAATTCAAATACCAGATGATAAATTAATGGATATTAAAACAGTTGCTGATTTAGTTGAAGTTATTAAAGAAATTAAAAAATAAAGGAGCTGGTGGCAATGGCATTATCATATGACGGGATTGTACAGTTATTAAAAAGTAAAAATTACCGAATTACTGAAATTAGGTTAGCAATTATTAAAATTTTATCAGAAAAGCAACATTTAACGTTAACTGAAATTGTAACATTGTTAGAACAAGAATTTAAAAATGTTAATTTAATGTCAGTTTACAACACAATTGATTTATTAATTAGTGAGCTTATTGTTTTTACAAATTCTTTTGATGGTAAACAAATTTGATATGATTTAGCAGAAAACCCATCCTTTCATATGGTTTGTGATATTTGTAAAAATGTTGTTCATATTAAAGATACGAATATTTTACATGAAATTAAGTTAGATAATTTAAAAGATGTAATGACAAATATTAATTGAGAACCAGTCCATTTTAAAATTGAAGGGCATGGAATCTGTGATCAGTGCCATAATAAAAAATATGAACCACTTCAATTTGAAGAGTACTTCAATGAAGAAAATAAGTAAAATTATTTGCTATTTTCTATTATTTTGTTAAAATGGTTAAGTGCCAATTTAGGCGCTTAATTTATCTTGTTAGGGGTATAGTTCAATCGGTAGAACACCGGACTTCAAATCTGGGTGTTGTGGGTTCAAGTCCTGCTACCCCTGCCATAACATAAAAAGATGAAAGTATGGAAATACTTTTTTATTTTGCCATATTTATCTTATTATGTTATGATTTAAAAAGGATTTAGGGGTGTAGTTTAATGGTAGAACAGCGGTCTCCAACACCGTACGTTGTGGGTTCAAGTCCTGTCACCCCTGCCAGTTTAAACAGTGGAAGTATACCCAAGTCTGGTTGAAGGGGGCGGTCTCGAAAACCGTTAGATGGAGTGATCCATGCAAGAGTTCGAATCTCTTTACTTCCGCCATTTAATGAAGAAAAAATGAAAAATCATTTCTAATATTAGAAATGATTTTTCATTATTATTTAATTTGTGGAACAGCAACAAAAGCAATTGTGTTTAACCCTGCATGTGCAACAAAGATATTAGCTAAATTTTCGGTGTGGTAATTAACTTTTAATTCATTTAATTTTTGTGTAACATTATCTCAAACTTTACTAGCACATTCACTTGTTTTTAAAATAAATAATTGAAAGTTTATTTTAACTGTTTTTTTAAATTTTTCTCATGTTTCAACTAAAGTTTCAATTAAATTATTTAAAGTTCGTGATGAGGCAATTTTTTTAGGATGTTCTCCTCATTGAATTAAAATTTTAATTTTAAATAAGTTAGTTAATGATAATAAAACTTTTCCAACACGCCCACCTTTTGATAAACGATCTAAGCTACCAGGAATCATTGCCATATATGTTTTTTGCTCAAGTTCATTTGTTTTTGCAATAATTTCTTCGACACTAAGATTTTGTTTTGTTAATTCATTAGCATAAATTATTAATGTTTTTAAAGCAAAAGCTGCTGTATGATTACGAACAACATGAACTTTTCCACGATATTTTTCATCTTGACTTAAAAGATAAGCAGTTGCATATTGGCTTGAAAGTTTCTCAGCAATTGGATAATGAATAATTTCATCATATGTTTTTAAAATTTCGTCATATTTAACCATTAATTCACCAGTTGATGCTTGACTTGTTTTTGTTGTTCCTGTTTGAACAACTTCATAAAAATTATGTTTTGTTGTTTCTTCTTCCGTATCTAAGATATCAACTTCATTATTTAAAATAATGTGTAAGGGAATAACATGAATACCTAATTGTTTAATTTCTGCTGTTGTGAAACCTGCTGATGAATCAGTTAAGATTGCAATTTTTTTACTCATTGGTTGTACCTCCTTTTATTCATCTCAACATACTAGCACAACCGTATTTGCTCCTGTATGAGCTGCTATAACATTTGGCAAAATGTATGTTGAAGTAATTTTAGCACCCGCGTCTTCAATAATATTGTAAACTTCTTTTAATGTTTCATCGTCTGTTTTTGAATGCAATAAAATAATGTTTTTTCAATTTTGCCGTTCTTTTTTTATTTGTCCTAAAGCTGTTTCAACAGCTTTTTTAAATGTTCTAGTTTTATCAAATTTATCAATGCGACCATCATATCTCAAAATAGGGGTTATCTTCAAAAGCGATGCTAAAGCTGCCGCTGCCGCTGTAATTCTACCCCCGCGTTTTAAAGTTTCCAAACTTTTTGGGATAATAAAGGCGCTAACTTTTGTTTTAATTAAATCAAGTTTTGATTGAATTTTTGTTAATTCAATTCCTTCTTCAATTCATTGATATACTAGATCAATCATATATACTAGCAGTTGACTTACCCCGTCAGTATCAATAACAAAGACTTTGTTTTTATATTCATCGCCTTGAGCTAACATTGAAATATTTTCATGCTGACCAGATAGCCCCTTTGATAATCCCATAAAAACAATGCCATCATATTTTTTTAACAATTCGTTTCAAGTACTTAACATTTTTCCCATTGGAATTTGACTAGTTTTGATAACTTGATGTTCTAAAATATCATAAAATTCATTAAATGAAATAACATCTTCATCATCTTCCACTTCACTTCCATCTGGAAAATTTAGTAATAATGGTGATAAATAAGTATCTTCATATTTTTTTAAATCGTCTTTCTTAATTCCAGACGATGAGTCGATTATTAATGCAACTTTGCTCATATTTTTCCTCCATTTATTTCTATCTCTTAAGTATCATTGAATCTAAGTTAAGGTATTGTTAACGTCTTAACAATATATTAATTATAAACTTTGATATAATAATTTCAAGGATGAAAGGAAGATAACAATGAAAATTACTACTGAACAGAAAAAAATGTATGAGACTATTTTACAAGCATTTGGACCATCTGGATGTGAGCAAGAAGTTGTTAAACTATTAAAACAATATTATCAAAAATATACTTCAGAAATAATTCAAGATAATTTAGGGAGTTGCTTTGCTGTAATTCGAAATCAAAAAGGAATTATAAATCCAAAAAAAGTAATGTTAATGGCACATGGTGATGAAGTTGGTTTTATGGTTAGCCAAATTAATAGTAAAGGTTTAGTTCGTATTAATCCATTAGGAGGTATTTGAGAACAAACATTATTAGCTAAACGAGTAAAGTTATTAAAAGATGATGGAACGTTTTTGATTGGTGCGATTTCAGCAATTGCACCGCATTTTTTATCACCAGAAGCTCAATTAAAACCAACGCCAATTGCTAATATGTTAGTTGATTTTGGTTTTTCTTCACAAGCAGAAGCCTATAAAGTTGGAATTCGAGAAGGAAATTTTGTAATTTGTGAAGGTCCAACAGTTTTCTTAAATGATAAACGATTATTATCAAAAGCGATTGATAACCGAATGGGTGTTATTTTAGGATTAGAAGTTTTAGAACAAGTTAAAAATAAACAATTAGACTATGATTTATATGTTGGTTTTAGTGTGCAAGAAGAAGTTGGAATTCGCGGTGCTAAAACAGCGACAGCATTAATTAATCCTGATTTTGCAATTGTAACTGATGTTTCACCAGGACAAGATTATGAATCAACAACAACTTTTGGTCAATTAGGGCAAGGTGTAATGTTACGTGGAATGGATAATGGCTATATTACGCGTTATGATTTAATTCAATATCAACTTAAATTGATGAAAGAACATGCAATAAAATATCAATTTTATATTTCGCCAGGAGGAACTGATGCTGGAGCTGTTCATTTAACAACAGCTGGTATTCCAACTATTCAAGCGTGTTTAATTGCCCGTAATTTGCATACAATTAGTGGTATTATTGATTTAGATGACTTTAATGAAACAATTAAGTTAGTAACAACAATTATTGAAGATTTAGATGAAACAAAAATTAAAGGATTTAATTGAAGTAATAAGGAGTAAAAATGGGAACAAAAACAATTGGTTTATTTTATAATCAAGGCTTTGATGTTTTAATGGGATATGAATCAACACCTGATGCAGTTAATTATGTTATTAATAATGATTATGTTTTATTTTATAATCAAAGCCACCAATGTTGTGGGTTTAATTTGTTAAATGCTAGTAAACATTTAACAACATCTTTGAAGTTAGGAATTAATAGTGATAATTCTGATTTATTAGCAGAGTTAGGAGGTATTTTTAAACAAAAAGATTATTCTTTTAATATTAATCAACAACCACAATTTATTGTTGGTAAAATTCTTGAGCGTAAAAAACATCCTAATTCAGATAAATTAAATATTTGTCAAGTAGACATTGGTTTATCAACTGAACAAATTATTTGTGGAGCTGATAATTGTGATATTGGCAAATTGGTTGTTGTTGCGCGTGTTGGGGCAATTATGCCTTCAGGTTTAAAAATTGTTCCTAGTGAATTACGAGGAATTATTTCAAATGGAATGCTTTGTTCTGAACGCGAATTGGGATTACCAATTACTATTATTGGTAAAAAAATTATGTTATTATCAAAGCAACAATATCATCTGGGAAATAGTTTTTGAAAGGAATATTATAATGGGCAAAATTAAGGCAGGATATTATAGTGCAATTTATTTTTTAAAAACAGCAAATATTTTAAAAAATGAAAAACCAAATGATTTAATAACAATGCAGTTTTTTCAACGTGAAGAAAATGTTATTCTAGCAGGCGTTAATGAATGTGTTGAATTATTAAAAACAGAAGTTTTTAATGCGGAAAGTTTAGAAATCACTGCCTTAACGGATGGCGATTTAATTCAAGCTAATGAACCAGTTTTAAAAGTAACTGGGCATTATTATCAGTTTGGCCATTTAGAAGGTATTATTGATGGTATTTTAGCACGACAAACAAGTATTGCAACAAATTGTTATCGTGTATTACAAGCAACTAATAATAAGCCAGTGATATATATGAATGATCGTAGTGATTATTATTATAATCAAGAAACTGATGGTTATGCTGCAAAAATTGGTGGAATAACTAATTTTGTTACAATAGCACAAGTAACAAAATTAGTTGGTAATTATGAGCCTATGGGCACTGTTCCGCATGCTTTAATCCAAGCTTTTAATGGTGATTTAATTGCAGCTTTGAAAGCTTATCAAAAGTTTTATTCAACTGATAAATTAGTGGCTTTAGTTGATTATAATAATAATGTTATTACTGATACTTTGCAAGTAGCACGTGCATTTTCAAATTTATATGCAGTTCGTGTTGATACTTCTCAATCATTAATCGATAAATATTTTCTTGGAAAAGAAGATATGTATCCAAGTAGTGAAATTAATGGTGTTAATAAACACTTAATTCGTGCTTTACGTCAAACTCTAGATAAGGCAGGATATCAACATATTAAAATTATTGTTTCATCAGGATTTAATGTTCAAAAAATCCAGGATTTTGAAAAAGAAGGTGTTCCTGTTGATATTTATGGTGTTGGTGAATCGTTGGCAAAAATTAATATTGGCTTTACTGGTGATGCTGTTCAATTAAATGGTGTTGATCAAGCAAAGGTTGGGCGGAGTAATATTGCTTCGAATCGACTAGTTAAAAAATAAGAAATGTTTTATAATATATGTAAATAAAGGGGGTTTTCATGATGAGTGAAAATAAAAACCATAAAATAGAGTCTTATTATAATCATGATGATGCTTATCCTCATTTAAAACAGGAACGAAAACAATATCAAAATGAAAACGAAAAAATTACAATTGAAAATAATAAGAATAAATCTCCTTTAACATCGTTATGTGAAGTTATTTCACCTTTATATGGAAAAAAATTAGATGGTGCTGATGAATTTAAAGTTAATATGTCGCATTCATATAAACAACAAAAAGAAATTAATCCCATAACTTCGATTGAGAATGTTATTGCTCAGCGGGTGAGTGAGAAGAAGGCGGAGTTAGCGAAAATTCATATTACTGAAGAAAAAATTTCGTCTTTTGATAAAACTAACATTGAACCATATTTTCGAAAATATGATCCAGTTACAAATAAAGAAATTATTCCATCAACTTTAAAAACTAAAAATAAATTATCTGAACCAACAGCACAAACGGTATCATTTTTATTAAAACCACGAAAAAGTGGAACAAATATTTTTGGCGATAGAACAGCTGAGTTAAAAGTAGAATTAGAACAAATTAAAGAAAAAATTCGTAATCCAATGCCACAACATAATGTTGATGATTATGAGCAAACAGCAATGTTTGAAGGAATTGAAGAGCAAAGAGAAATTAATGAACAGATTCGCAATGCAGTTGCTGAAGCTTATCATATTGATGATAATTTTTCTGAAGATATGCCATTAGAGCAACGCCGTCGATTAATCCAACATAATTCAACAAAAGCGGGAGCAGTTAGATTTAAAACGCTACTTAATTTACAAGAAAATAATTTAAATAATCAGTTTCTTCGTCGCCCGAAACCATTATCACAAAATGCATCAGGATATCATAAGAAATTGCATGATTTACGAAACAGTGATTCTGAACCAGATATGAACCACGTTAAAGAATATCATACTAATCGTAATCCTTATTTATCACGCATGTTAGAAATTGAAGAGCAAACAGCAAAGGAAGCAGAAGCAAAACGTCGTGAACGAATTAAAACACAAATTAATAATGTTCAAAGGGATAATGAAAATAATAATGAATAGGTAAGGAAAATTTTAAAAACTGATAGGGTGATTAAAAGAATGAATAGGGGAATCAACCAATTTTACTGGTGCTAATTTTTTTGTTAAAACCTTTATTATAAAAAAATAATTTAAAAAATATTATAAAATATTAGTAGGAATGCAATTATGAAAACACATATATTTAAATAATTTAACAAAAAGATAGGAATTAATTAAATGAATAGAAAAGTAAAAAAACAAACAATAATAATCGGAGGAACAACTTTTGGTGTCTTAGCAACAGCAGGAGCTATTGCAGGTATTGTTTTTGGTATTAGACATATAAATGGTGATTTTGAAACTGAAAAAAGCCAAATATGAGAAATGGTTAAAGAAACACCCAAGGATACTGCCCATGTTGTTTTTATTAACGGATTTTGTTGGTACATCTCTTGTTGAAAAGTATTTATTTGAAAGTGTTAAAGGTAAATTTTTGGTTGATATTATTCGTAGTTATATGGTTTCAGGTCGTGCAAAAAATGAGCAAGAACGTGTTGCTAAATATAATCAAGAGTTTTCACACAATAATTTAAATAACCAAGCTAATGTTATTGATAAGCCTAATAGGTTGTCGCATATGAAATCGTATTTTTGGTTTAATGATAAAAAAGAAATTATTCGTTCTTTTACAGGTAGTGGTAATTTTTCAGAATCTGTCTTATTAAAAGTCCCATCTTATAAAGAAGTTCTATACAATATTACAAATTATAAAAGACTTGGTCGTGATATTTTTTGCGGAGGAATTAATGCAACAGAGCAGGTTAGTGCAACACGAATTAGTGATTTATATCAACAAAATTGTGTTGGCTTTGATGTTAATGATAAGACAACTTATCAGTCAGAAGCAAATGTTTTGAAAGAAAAAAGCCAATTTAATGAGATTGTAAAAGCACATAAAACAAATGAAAAAATAAAGACAGCAACAGGACTATTAGTATTGACTGGTGATGGTGATACGAATGTTATTAAACGATGTTTAGATGAAACGGCAAAGGATAATATTAATTTAGATCTTTTTGTTGGTAATACTAGTGCTGGATATAATCCGGTTCTTGAAGCAGAGTTATTAAAAGATGAAAAAAATATTAATCGATTAAATATTATTCGTGAACATCCGAAACCTAATGTTTATAATTCTGATTTTATTAAGTACACTAAACCTAAAACACATACTAAGTTATATGTGTGATACAATGCAAATAATAGACTTCTTGCATAACCTATTAAAATAATTGTAAATATTTTTAAAAAGATACTAATAGCAAATTATAATTTTAATTAATTATGTCTTTTATTTAAAAATTH
>NZ_RXFZ02000027.1:0-8556 GCF_044714365.1 Spiroplasma sp. hy2 | reverse complement strand
TTAAAAAATTTAAAGCAAAATCATAATCTTACACAAAATTAGTTTTCAAATTGTCATATTGATGATTTTTTTTATTTCATCAAGAGTTTTCGACAAAATTAAAGGTAAATAATTGTAAATAAAAGCATTATAATATAAAATATTAATAGTGAAAATTATATTTAAAAGGAATGATAGAGAATATGAGTATTGAAGATAAAACATTAAAGTATGATGAATCATCAATTCAGATTTTAGAAGGACTAGATGCGGTTCGAAAACGTCCAGGAATGTATATTGGTTCAACTGATGTTCGTGGATTACATCATTTAGTTTGAGAAATTATTGATAATTCAATTGATGAGGCATTAGCTGGTTATTGTAATGAAATTGATATTATTATTTATAAAAATAATGCGATTACGGTGGCAGATAATGGTCGTGGTGTTCCAACCGGAATTCATTCATCTGGTAAATCAACGCCAGAAGTAATTTTTTCAGTTTTACATGCTGGGGGAAAATTTGGTGGTGATGGTTATAAAACATCAGGAGGATTACATGGTGTTGGTTCTTCTGTTGTTAATGCTTTATCGTCAACTTTTGATGTCACAATTTATCGTGACCACAAAGTTTGAAGTATTAAATTTGCGAATGGTGGGCAAGTTAAAGAACCGTTAACAAAAATTGGTACAACAACAAAAACAGGAACAACAGTTACTTTTTTACCTGATCATAAGATTTTTAAAGTAATTGATTTTTCTTTTTCCACAATTTCAGAACGAATTCGTGAATCAGCATTTTTAAATAGTGGGGTTAAGTTGACATTGACTGACCAACGCACTGATAAAAAAGTATCATATTTATTTAATAATGGTTTGGAAGAATTCATTACTTATATGAATGGAGGTAAAAAAAGTATTACTCCAATTATTATGTTAAAAGGGATAGAAAAACAAATTGAAGTTGAAATAGCGTTACAATATTCAACTGAATTTAATGAAAATTTACTTAGTTTTGCCAATAATGTTAAAACAAGTGAAGGTGGCAGTCATGTTGCTGGATTCCGAACAGGATTAACAAAAGTAATTAATGATTATGCTCGCAAAGAAGGTTTATTAAAAGAAAAAGATAAGAATCTTGATTCGGTTGATACACGGGAAGGATTAACAGCTATTGTTTCAGTAAAAATTCCTGAAAATTTAATTCAGTATGAAGGTCAAACGAAAGGAAAATTAGGAACTTATGAAGCACGACTTGTTGTTGAAACAATTGTAGCAAAGCAATTTGGATTTTGATTAACAGAAAATAAGGCAAATGCTTATACTATTATTGAAAAAGCATTATTAGCTCGTAATGTTCGTGAAGAGGCTCGGAAAGCACGCGAAGCAGCTCGTAATAGCAAAAAACGTGGTAATAGTGATCGCTTATTAACCGGAAAATTAACCCCAGCTCAAAATCGAAATAAATTTAATAATGAGATTTTTTTAGTTGAAGGAGATTCGGCGGGAGGAAGTGCCAAGTTAGGGCGTGATCGTCGTTTTCAAGCAATTTTACCGTTACGCGGGAAAGTGATTAATGCTGAAAAAGCAAAACTTCAAGATTTAATGAATAATGAAGAAATTAATGTAATGATTAATGCCATTGGGGCTGGAGTCGGAAATGGCTTTGATATTAATGATGCCAATTATGGCAAAGTAATTATTATGACTGATGCGGATACGGATGGTGCGCATATTCAAACTTTATTGCTAACATTTTTTTATCGTTATATGCGACCATTAATTGAAAATCATCGGGTTTATCTTGCTTTACCACCTTTATTTAAAATTACTAGCACCAAAAATAAACATATTGAATACGCATGAGATGAAACAGAATTAAAAAATAAATTAAGTCAATTTCATGGTAAATTTGAATTACAGCGTTATAAAGGGCTAGGGGAAATGAACGCAGAACAATTATGAGAAACAACAATGGATCCCCAAACTCGTCAGCTAATTTTAGTAACAATTGATGATGCTGTTATGGCTGAAAGACGGATTGTCACCTTAATGGGAGATGATGCTAAAAAACGAAAAGATTGAATTGATGAAAATGTTAAATTTACTTTAGAAGATGATTTTCAAGCAATCATTAATTAAGTAGGACAACAATGTTACAAGCAATCAAAAAATTAATTAATACCCTAAATCAAACCAATCTAACTCTTAGTCAATATCAAAATTTTCAGTTATGACTTATTAAAATAAAAGAAACAAAAACAAGATTGACATTAGAAGTTTGAACAAGTAATGGCAGTGAAGATAGTGAAAATACAATTGAAACAACAATTGAACTTGCGATAGCAGATGAAATAGCATTAAATTGATGTTATGAAAGTTTACTATTAGCAGCGCAACAAACTACGGAAAAAGAAGTTTTTTGAAAAAAAATTATGCAACAAGTAACACCGCTTTATCAATTATAACCAAGTAGTAACTTGTACTTGTTAACAAAAGAAGGCATTCATTTTTTTAACGATAAAATTGTTGCATTTGAATTAGACTATTAATATATTAATAATTTTATTTGCTTGGCAAAAAATTAATATGGGAATTAATATTAAAAAAAAGAACATTAATTAAACCTAACAATTTACCACTAAAAATTAATCAACAATTAAATACATTAAATTTAACAATTTATAAATTATTATTAATTGAAGGAACCTTATTTTATCAATGTGAAATTGATTGGTTATCTAAAATGGGTAAATATATGATTAAATCAGCAACAACAATTTATTATCAACAAGAATTTATAATCAAAACAAATATTTTAGCAGAGTTATTACAGTTAATGGAAATTTGTAATAATCTTAATGACCGAATCTTAGCATATTTCCGGACATTGTTATTATTAACTCATCAACAGCAACTCTTTACTTATGATAAACATAAGGATTATTGAATATTAACAAAATTAGGGCAAAAGTTATTTTATCAAATTGATTATAAAAAGTTTATAATCAAGAATGAAATGATGAAAGTTGATTTACAGAGAGGAATTTAAAAATGAGTAATAACGAAAAAGAAAATGAATTAGTTTATAGTTTAAATGATATTATGTCAGAACGCTTTGGTCGTTATGCCAAATATATTATTCAAGATCGAGCCTTGCCTGATGTTCGTGATGGTTTAAAACCAGTGCAACGTCGTATTTTATTTGCAATGAATGAATTACGATTAACTTTTAATACGAGTTATAAAAAATCGGCACGGATTGTCGGAGAAGTAATTGGTAAATATCATCCGCATGGTGATACATCAGTTTATGATGCAATGGTAAGGTTATCGCAAGATTGAAAGGTCCGTTATCCATTAATTGATATGCATGGAAACAATGGTTCAATTGATGGGGACCCAGCGGCTGCAATGCGTTATACTGAAACTCGTTTAAGTGAAATTTCCTCATTTTTATTACAAGATCTTGATAAAAAAACAGTTGCTTTTGCTCCTAATTTTGATGATTCAGAACAAGAACCTGTTGTATTACCAGCTTTATTTCCAAATTTATTAGTTAATGGTTCAACTGGAATTGCTGCTGGATATGCAACAAATATTCCACCACATAATTTACATGAAATTATTAATGCAACAATTCATTTTATTGAAAAACCAGACAGTACGGTTAAGGATTTAGTAAAATATGTTAAAGGACCTGATTTCCCAACGGGGGGAATTATTCAGGGAAAAAGTGGAATTTTAGAGGCATATCAAACAGGAAAAGGCAAAATTATTGTTCGTAGCAAAATTGAATTTGAAAACAATGCTTTAGTAATTACTGAAATTCCATATGAAGTTATTAAACAAGACTTAGTTAAAAAGATTGATGATATTAAATATAATGAACCAGGATTAAATATTAAGGAAGTTCGTGATGAAACAGACCGCGAAGGGTTACGAATTGTGATTGAATTAGGTAAACAAGCTAATGTTGAAACCGTACGGAAATTTTTATTAAAAAATACTAATTTACAAATTTCATATAATTTTAATATGGTTGCTATTGCAAATAAACAACCACGACAATTAGGATTAAAGGAAATCTTAACCCACTATGTTGAACATCAACAAGCAGTTGTTACTCATCGTTCTCGTTTTGAATTAGCACGTGCAAAAAAACGCTCAGAAATTGTTGCTGGGTTAATCAAAACAATTAGTATTTTAGATGAAGTAATTGCCGTTATTCGCCATTCAAAAGATCGCAGTGATGCAATTCATAATTTAGGGAAAAAATTTGGTTTTACCCAAATTCAAGCCGAAGCAATTGTCCAGTTACGATTATACCGGTTAACTTCAACAGATATTTTACAATTAAAAGCAGAACAAAAAGAATTAATTGCAACAATTGCTGAATTAAAAGCAATTTTACGTGATATTAATAAATTAAATAGTGTTATTATTCACCAATTCGAATTAATTAAGAAAAAGTTTGTTTCACGTCGTCGTAGTATGATTGAGAATGAAATTGAAGCAATTGAAATTCAAAAAACAGAAACAATTATTGAAAAAGATTTGAACATTTGAATTTCACGAGATGGGTATTTAAAAGCGTTAGAAAATAATCAATTAGCACGGTTAGCAACTGAAGAATTTAAACGAAAACCAGGAGATTTATGAATTGCTGATTTTCAAGCTAATACTTCTGATAAAATTTTATTAATTACTTCAAAAGGAAATTATGTTATTATTCCAGTTTATAAAATTAAAACTGTTCGGTTACGTGATATTGGTGAACATGTTAATACTATTTCTGAGTTACCAGGAGAAGAAAAAATTATTAGTGCTTTTTTATTAAATGATTTTAATAAAAAAGAACAATACATTATGTTGGCAACTAAAAATGGAATGATTAAAAAGACAGCTGTTAAAGATTTTGAAGCAACACGAATTAGCAAAGCTCTTAAAGCTATTAATTTAAAAAATGATGATGAAGTTGTTGCTAGCCAATTAGTTGATCATCATCCATATGTTGTCATAACAACAGCAAACGGTTTTATTGTTAAATATCGTAAAAAACAAATTCCCACATTAGGGTTACGAACAGCAGGGGTAAAATCAATTAATCTACGTGATGATGTAGTTATTAATGCGGGTTATTGTGAAGATGATAATTTAGTATTAATTACTAATCTTAATACTGGGAAAAAAATTGATTTAACAGAAATTCCTACATCAACACGGCCAGTAAAAGGAACACGATTATATAAGTTAAATAAAGATATTAATGAACTTGTCCGCTGAACGTTTTTAACAAAAGGGAAAGATATTTTACATATGTTAAATCAAAATGATGAAAGTGAGATATTTAATACTGATAAAATGCCTATTCATAAATTAGTTACTGCTAATCATACGTTAGGCTTTGAAAATATTATTGATATTGTTATTCCCCATTATTATGATTTAAAACTAATCCCATCAAAAAAAGGATTAGAAAGTAGTAGTGCAGCTGCAAAAAAGCATCCGCTTCATCATAATGAACATGATAATGTAAACAATCTCAAAGCCCTAATTGAATTAACAAAACCAACGAATAATGCTGCTGTTAATAAGACAGAACCAAATGAAAAAAGTTATAATCAGGAAACAATCACCTCAGAAAATACTAACGATGAGGAAAGTGATCCTAATGTTAAATTAGCATTAATGATTCCACCAGAAGAAATTTATCAAGTTGAGCAAGTTATTGCAACAGCAGAACCAATAACAAGGCTTGACTATCATGCAAATAGTAAGAAAACAATTAACAAAAACATTGTGGGTAAACCACGCGGAGAAAAAATGCGCCAGAAAAATAAAAATATAAAAGAAACAAAAAAGAAAGTTCGAAAAGAACAACAAAGTAAACGACAATTAGAACAAACCTCAACAAATGTGGAAACTAGTACAATCGTATCTGCACCTGAACAAGAACCATCGCCATTATTTGTTCGCAAAACTTTTGGAAAAGTGAAAACAACAGCAGATATGTTAATTGAAAAGAAACAACGTGAGCAAGCTAAAGTAGCTTTAGTAAAAGCACAGGCACAACAAAATAATCAACAAAAAAATATAAAACCGACAGTTCCGTCTTTTGACGAAGAAAAACCATCTTTTGGAAAAGTGGTCACAAGAGTGGAAACTCTGCTTAAAAATAGACAACAACAAATTAATTTTGAGTTTAATAATAGCGAAAAAGATAAACCTATTATTAAAGCAAAATCACGAACAGAATGATTAAAAGCAATTGAACAAGCTCCAGCTGGAACAATTAAGGTTGGCTTAAGAAATGTTTCTTCAAATAATCATGAGCAAACAATGCAAAAAGTTGATTTTAAACAAATTAAAAATAAAAGAGTAACGAAAGCTAACTTTAAAAAAGATTTAGCAATTGATGAAACAAAAGAATTACAATTAACTATTCATGATATTTTAGATAAAAGTAAAAAATAAATTAAAAATCAGTCAAAATTGGCTGATTTTTAATATATAATTTTAGTAATGAAAGATAAAAACACGAGGAGTGAATAAAAAATGACTAATTTGGGAACAGACTTTTTAGTTAAATGTACTAATATTAATAAATTTTATCGAAAACAACATGTCTTAAAAAATGTCAGTTTAACTGTACAAAAAGGAGATCGAATTGGAGTTGTTGGACCAAATGGAACAGGGAAAACAACTCTATGTGAGATTTTAGCTCAATTACGTCGTGTTTCCAATAGCAGCAGTGAAAAACAAGTTGGAATTCGGATTGGGATGCAATTGCAAGAATCTAAATATCCTCGTGGCATTACTGGTTATGATATTTTAAATTTGTATTTAAAAGTTTATAATTTATTAATTCCACCAGAAAACATTTATCAACTTTTATTAAATTTACAAATTGAAAAAATTATGAACGAGGATATTTCAAAATTATCTGGCGGACAACAACAAAAGATTAATATTTTATTAGCATTAATTGTTGACCCAGATTTGATTATTCTTGATGAATTAGCAACAGGCTTAGATTTAGAAATTAAAGATAAAATATATGAGATTTTAAGTATTTTTTTAGCAAATGAAAATAAAGCATTATTATTAATTTCGCATAATATGGAAGAAATTGAGAAGTTTTGTGATACTTTAATTTTTATGGTTGCAGGAGAAATTACAAAAGTAACAAAAGTAGTTGATGTTGTTGCCGAATATGGCAGTGTTGAAGCTTTTGTCAAAGATCAATTTAAAGAATATCAAATTGGCGCTTATAAACAGGGCTATAGAACAGGAGCAATCGAACATGACAAATGAGCGAAAAACTGAGCAAAATACATCGATAAAAATAAAAAATAGTTGATTAGTTAATGAAAAAGTTAATTTATCAGCCCTATATCGTTTTTTTCTAAGTTATTTGCGACGCCAAAAAATGGTTTTAATTCTTTCCGTTGTACTAATTCCAATTGCAATTCTTTGCCAAGCAATTTTTGTTAACTACCGCCAAGGACCGAATGTTAAGGCACTATCAATTGGAGTTACTTTTATTGCAACGGGGGCAAGTATTGCTGTATATATGTTAATGGGTTTTTTAATTGATTTAAAAATGTCCGTTGTCTATAAACGCATTGGATTATTAGGAATTAAACCATTAGGTTTTGTTTTAATTGTTTACGCTTATTGTTTTACCTTAGTACTAATTGCTGATGTCCTAGTTTTAATTACTAGTTTCATTATTAATGCGGTGTTAAAGATTAATTTTGTTGTTGCGTATAATTTAATTGTTCTTTTGTTTTTTATTATTTCAATTTTTATTACTGCTTTTGCAATTGCTTTAATGATTATTGCTGTTATCTTAATTAATTCACGAACAATGCAATCAATAGTAACTACCATTTTAACAATTTTATTTGTTGGAGGTTCATTCTTATTTGTAGCTTTTATTCCGGCTTTATTTGGTGCGCACTATAAAGAAGCAATTTTATCAATCAAGGGCTTAAGTATTGGCTGTGGTGTTATGTTGGGTTCAGTTGTTTTAACTGGTCTCTTAATATGATTAATTGTTCGAATTTTTCGTTGAGATAATTAAAAAAATGCGGAAAGCAACGAAAATAATTGGCAAATTTAAATTATTTTGCTATGATATACTTGTTGTAAAATTCGGGAAGAATAAGATTTAAGCAGAAAAGAGGAGTAAACAAATGCGTGAAGGAATAATTTTACGTTGTGAACAATGTAAGGAAGAAAACTACATTGCAAAACGTGACAAAAAGAAACAACAGGACAAATTAGAAGTGAAAAAATATTGTTCAAAATGTAACCAACATACTTTACATAAAGAAAAAAAATAACTCATTTTAATGAGTTATTTTTTTAAAATTATTTTTAGCAAAGATTAGAGTTGACATCTTTAATTTTGTCGAAAACTCTTGATATTTATAAAATATACCTAAAATTAGGTATATTTTATAAATATGGAGGTAAATAATTAATGAAAAAAATAATTACAGAATTAATAAATAGCTTAACAGATGATCAATTTTTAGAATTTTATGAAAAAATAAAACAACAAGCAWAA
>NZ_RXFZ02000026.1:0-8906 GCF_044714365.1 Spiroplasma sp. hy2 | reverse complement strand
KTTTTAATTTCTTTAATTTTATTTTTTATTTTTAATCATCGTTTATCTTTTTTAAGTCAACGAAAAAATGTTTTTAAATTTTTTGGTGCTTTATTTTTTAATTCTTCACCATGAATTCCTTTTTTTAAATTATAATACAAAGATAAAACACCACCAGCACGTTTATCAGAATATTCAAAATATAAATCACAGATATTTTCACGAACATCATTACTATATTGATAATTAATATTATTAG
Source organism: Spiroplasma sp. hy2 (assembly GCF_044714365.1). NCBI lineage: Bacteria > Bacillati > Mycoplasmatota > Mollicutes > Entomoplasmatales > Spiroplasmataceae > Spiroplasma > Spiroplasma sp. hy2. Next base: position 8,668 of record NZ_RXFZ02000026.1, on the reverse strand, counting down.
GAACTGTTGATTTTAATAATAAATCTTCAAAATTATTATTTGCATATGCAAGTAAAATTTTATTTGCTCAGTAATAAAAAGTTGAAAACTTATTTTTAAAATATTTTTTAATTAAATCTTTTAATAACAACTTAGTTTCAAGAAAAAACTCCTTACATAAATTAATATATGCAAATATTTTTGTTTTTATTCTTTTATAGTATTTATTTTTATAATTTTTACTTAAAAAATCTTGCAATTTTGCTTGTAAATCGCTTAAATTAGAGTTATTAATAATATATTTCATTAATTTACACCCACCTTAAAAATATATATTAAATTATGTTAATTATAACATTTTGAAATTAATTAACTTTTTATTAGTTATTATTTACAATTTATAAAGAAAGAAGAGAAAATATTATGCATGACTTAATAAACCTAGACGAAGATTTAAAAAAATGTAAAAATTGTAGTTTTATTACTCAAAAAATAGATGATAAATGAATAACTATAAATATTGGCGATAAAAACTGTGGTAAATAAAAATTAATCTTATCTTTAATTTATAAAATATATCAAATACCCAACTAAAAATGTTAAAATAATTATAATATTTTAAAAGAAAGGAAAAATTATATGAAAAAGATACTTAGTATTTTAGGAGTAATTGGATTAACAGCAACAAGTACAACATCATTAATTAGTTGTGAAAAACCAAATAACAATGAAAACGGGGGGCGTAATAAACCAGAACCTACACCAGAACCACAACAACCACCAGAAAATAGTAGTTGAAAGTTAATTGATAGTTCTTTAAATAATATACAAAAAGAATTTAAAAATCATAATAATAAATGATATTTTATTATTTGAAAAAGAGGAAATAGTTCACATTGAATATGACAATCAATGTTTTTTAAATATGATGAGTCTGCTCCTAGAATGACGGGTGCTTGACTTTCTTCTATAAAATCAATTTATCGTTGAGATAATACAAATGAGCCTAAAAAACTAGAATTTAATGAAAGTACTGGCAAAATTATAGATTGGAAAGAACAAAAGGACTAACAAGTCCTTTTTTAAATTAATCGCACAAATTTCATAAAGATAATTAACAAGAATAAATTAGTTATTGTACTATACAATGCAGGACTAAATTTTCATACTTCGAATGTTTGATTAAAAAAACTATATATTGTTTGAAATATTTTTCCAACACCACTCGCTAATTCGTTTACTTGTTTAATACCAGGAATATTATTAACTATTCAAATTGCAGCATTTCTGATATGACACGCTAAATTATATCAACTACAACTTTCATATTGTGCTTGTCATCATTGACTATCGGGAAATAATCCACCGTTATTAATTTCTTGTCAATTATAAATACCAAAATTAAAATCATAATAACGATACATATCATTATCTTTTTGTGCTTGTAATTCAAAGACATTATAACCTATTTTTTGTTCTTCCATTTTTTTATATTTTAAACCATATTTATCTTTTAAAGCACCTTCAAAAACATAACCATCATTTTGATTAATATTATAATTATTTGAGACTGAAAAATCATAGTTAAATACATCTCCATAATTTGTGTTATAAAACCGATTTTTATAAGCAGAGTACATTTTAAAATCTAATGATTTATATTTATCAGAAAAATAAAAGTAACGAGGATAAATTTTAAAACCATTATTTACTAATAAACCATACTTTTTATTATATCCCTGTGTATAAGTATTATTTTCTAAATCAAAAATTGTTCGTAAATAATCTTTATAAAAATTTTGCGAAACTGTAAACATACTATTTAATAATTTTTCAAATTGATTTTTATTAATATTATTTTTATCAATTAAAACATCTCTAAAATTAACTAATTTTAAACCAAAAAAGTTAATTAAAACAGTATCATACTGTAAATTATCAATATAACCACTTTCAATAAAATTACTCCGATTTTGAAATACTGGCACCAAAGCATAAGCAAAAAAGGCTTTTAAAAACTTATTAATATCAATTTGACCTTTCATCTGTTCATAATATTTAATATTTCCATTTTCTAAATATGAATTAGTATTTCCATCAAAATTAAAGATGTTATCTTTATCTTGCATAAAAGTAAACAAAAAACCTAATTTAATTTCCTTATAAAAATGAGATGAATCATTACTTGCTGTCTTAGTATGTGTCAATTCTAAACTGCCAGCAATAATGTTATTATTTTTATCAATCGTTAAAATCATCCGATAAATTGATTTTTTAATAAAATACATAGCAGTATATCTGTCGCTTTCATCAACAATTTCAAAATCAAAAATTATTCGTTGTGTTCCAACAATAGAACTCTCATAATCGGGATTACCGCCTTGCTGAACTCTAATATTTTCTTGGATAATAACATCAATATATGTTAATAAAAAAGAACGAGTATTTTGATAATCATTATCGGTTCAAAAAATAACATCACCAGTACTTTCATTAAATTCTAGTTTTTTAGGTTCATTTGTATTATCTCAACGATAAATTGATTTTATAGAAGAAAGTCAAGCACCCGTCATTCTAGGAGCAGACTCATCATATTTAAAAAACATTGATTGTCATATTCAATGTGAACTATTTCCTCTTTTTCAAATAATAAAATATCATTTATTATAATTTTTAAATTCTTTTTGTATATTATTTAAAGAACTATCAATTAACTTTCAATTTTGATGAACCAAATTAACTTCTTGTAAATCATTTATATTTGTTTTTATTTTATTTAACATTGCTGTTAAATTATATTTATTTGTAAAAGAGTAAATAAAATTTGTTAATTCTCTTAAAAATTGTTTTTTATCAACATCATAAAATTTATTAATGTTATATTGTTTAGTATAATTATCTCAATTTTTATATAAATCCATAAATTTATCACTAGGTTTATCATAAGAAACACCAGTTGAATAACTATCTTTTAAAAAATCTAAATATCATTTATCGTTATAAGTTAATGATTTTGATGTTTTTAAAGTTGGATTAATAAAATAATTGGTATCACTTCAATTTTCGAAAAAACTACTGCGTAAAAACATCGTATTAATAAAATCAGTTTCATTTATACCAGTTTCTACACTTCGCTTTGTTCTTGCTTTTTCTGTTATTTGTTGTGATTGATGGTTTTGTTGTAATGTCATTGCCCCTAATGAGAAAAAAGAAATTAATAATATTGGTACAAAAGAAAATAATACTAAAAACTTACGCATTATTCTCTACCAACTTATTTTTACGATTTTCTTTTATTAATTTAATAATTTCATTAAATAAATAACCATAAAAATAATGAATTATTAAAATATCTCATAATATAATAAATCATAAACCATAAAATATATAACCATTTATACCACTATATTTTTCTTTTAATTCGCCAATCGTTGAAACTGTATCTAAAATACATACAAACGCTAATAAACAACTAATAATAAAATATAAAATTAAATCAACCCAAGAAATAAATAAACCATTTTGTTTCTTTTTCTTTTTATTTTCTACATTACTTTTCATAAATTTAACTCCTAACTATATAATGTTTTTGAAATAATAAAACCAATAATATATAAACTTGATATTGTTAACATTAACGGATGACTAAATAAAATCGCCATTTTACCAAAAATAGATAATAACCAAGTATCAGAATTATATAAATCCATAATAATATTTTTTGCTGATGTCAACTGATTAATAATAACTGTAATAAAACCAGTACCAAATATAGCAATTGCCGCTACCAATAAAACTAACTTAATCATATAAAATCAACTCCTTACTTATTTTTTTATTCTTTTAGTGCTATGAATTCTTTTAAAGCCTTGTTCTCTTGTTTTTGCTTGTCTTACTAAACTTGATAATTGCTGTTTATTACGACTAAATTTAAACTGTTTACGCTCTTTAATATGCCCTTGTAAGCCTTTTTTAGTACTAGAAACACCTCGAACAGTAGCACCGTATAGTTTAGAACTATTAATAACACCACTTTTAACTATTGAACCTAAATCGTTATAATTAGTTGATGTTCCGTGAATAGCATAAATTGATAACTTAATAACCATAAAAAAGATTAAAAAATAAGCAATCGTTATATTTGTCATTGGTAATTTAGTATTTCAAATTACATCAAAAACAAATAAAAAAGTATCAAAAATAAAACTAAAAATCTTATTTCAATTATCATTATTAACGCTTTCACTTAATAAATTACTCATTTTTTATCTTTCCTTTCCCTTTTTTTGCTTTTAAATTTTCTTTCAAAATATCAATATCAAACAATTCTAAGCGTTGTTTATTGTTTAATTTTGATATATCTTTTCAAAAGTACTCTTTTTTATTAATAACTTCATCATTTTTTAAATCACGAACAAAACTTAATCAATGACTATCATATTTATTGGCAAATTCAAGCGGAATAATTATCTTAAAAAACCGAATTCCTAAACCAACATCCGATTTATGTTTTGCTCGTTTACCTTCTGCTGTTCGTTCTACTGATTTTGTTTTTCAAATTTCATAATCGGTAATATCTTGAAAAATACCAATTCGCATAACAAAACTACGATTAAAAATATTACCTAATTTTGACTTAACGGGTTTTTTCAATGAAATCGGAATAATAATACCACTCGCTAAATGACGAATATTATTTCACATCATACCCTCACGCTGTACGGTAAAAATTGCTCTATTTTTAAAATGTCTTGCTAAAACAATTCACACACTTTTACCACCGTGAACTTTTTTAACTTCGTGGGGACTAGTTCCATCAATATATAAATAACTTTCATCAAATAAAATAAAACTATCATCAGGGGGAACTAGTTTTGTTCTATCAGTAAAATCTAAATTATTAAAAGTTAAAAGTTTTATTGCATCATCTTCGATTGGATAATTACTATAAATTTTCTTTGTTAAAAGTTTCATAACTTGTGATAAAAAAGTTAAAAGTAATGTTTTACCAGTTCCTAATTTACCAATAATTACTGATAACGGATTATCTCAAATAAAGTAAACTAAACGAAAAACATTTAACTGATAAAAAACATTTTTTCAAATTCACCAAACAAAATAAACACACTGCAAAGCAAATAATAGTCAAAATACTAAACCAGTATAATTTAATGAAATTATTCAAAGCAATAAATCAATTAAACTAAACAAAACCATTGAACCACTAATATAACAAAAGTTTATTAGAAAAAATGCAAACTTTTTCATTATTTAAAATAGCCAACTATTTTAAAAATCATTCACAATAAGAACCAAGTTAAAAACAAAATTACAATTCAAATGCCAATCATAAGAGTTAAATATTCATTTTGAGTTAAATTTCAAGTTGTAATAGTTTCAACATTCGTTTTATCTATAAACAAAAAGACATAAATAAAAAACTCTTTTAATTTTTCTCAATCATTTTGCATTTTTAAAAACTCCACATTTTCTGAATAAGTTTAAAAAACATTCCAAAAAATAAAATTATAAATAATACAAACGATATAACATATAAAAATTCAGGGGCATTTGAACCAATAATATAACTAACAAATTGAACTCAATAATTATATAAACTCACTATCTAATTCTTCTAAATCGCAAATTAATTGTTCTACTTTTTCATCATTTCAATTTATTAAATTATTATTGTTATTTGTTTTTACTTTTTTAGGTTCATTTAAAAATAATGCTTTATGCATACGCGTAAAATAGTTTTGTTTATATTGATTATACAAATCAATTATTTCTGTTCCAGTTAAAAATTTTCAATCATGTTGTTTTAAATTTTCATCATATTTTACAATACTATAAGAATTATCATAAATTAAACCGATTGCTATTTGTTCTGAATGTTTTTGACTAGGATAAATAAACTTATTACTCAACCAAAAACCAATATGACGATTGTGATTAGGTAAATTTATAAAACTTGCTTTATCTGTTTCAAAAGGGATAAGTTCCTTAGAAATAAAATAATTTACTATATTTTGATTTTTCTTAACAAAATTACTCAATTTTATCAACTCCTAACTAATATAAATATTTGTTTAATTAAACAATGTTATATTTAATGTTTATATACTGCTTATTTACTGATAAAAACAATGTTATACATAATGCTAATATATTGCTTATTTAATGTTTAATAAACAATGTTATTAACAATGTTAAAAATATAAAATAATAAAAATTGGCACACTGAAAAATACTATTAAGTTTTAAAGTAATAGTTATATAAATAAATTAATAAAAAATAAATAAACTAGTGTGCCTTAGTTTTTGTTAAAATACTTTGAATATAGAGTAATATACTCTTAAAATCCTTTAACCATATGACGGAAAAAGTTTAATATCTTAATAATAATAAATAATCCAAATGGAATTAAAATAATTCATGCATCACCTAAAAAGGTCATTAATTGCGGTAAAATACCATATACAGCATCTTTTACTTTACCCATTGCATTACCTAAACCAGTTCAAATGGAATTCATTCCATCACCAAAACCGATTTTTGTAACTGTTTCAGTTAATAAATTCATTATTTTCTATCCTCCTTTTTTTCAAGTTCTTTTTTTTCTTTTTTCTTACCTTGAATTTGTCTAACTTTTTGATAAATTGATAAACCAATTCACGCAAAAATTCCTAACAAAATCAAAACACTAAATATCCATGTTAATCATACTGGCATGATATAACTCCTTTCAATAAATTAAAAAATTGAAATTTGTAAACTCGCTCCGCTCGTTGTCGCTTTGCTCCACTTTAAAAACATTATTGAATAAATTATCCGCTAATAAATTACGCGGAATAATTTATTCTTTACTTTTTAATTTCAATATCTTTTGCAATCTTATTAACAGTATTAATAACATTATCTTTACCATATTTTTTTACTAACGACCACAAAATAAAATATTGCTTTGTTTGCATAATTTCAACTCCTTATTTAAAATATTAATAAAATTTATTTCTAAAAATGTAAACACCACAAAAGTACAAAATGTTTGTGGTTTCTACAAATTTTAATTGTTACTGGCTTCGCATCAGCAACATAGTGTGTATGATCTGTTCCATTTACAACGACCTCTTTCACATTAAAACCATTCAAAATTGCTTGTTCTTTTGTATATCCTGTTCGAGCAATTTCACTTTCGAAAACCTGCATAATACTTGTTCCAATTCCACCAGGAAAATGATCTTTCTTTCCTGCTAAAATATTACCTAGAACCTTACCATTTTTGGCTGCAATTGTTGCTAACGACATATAATTTAATTTATTATCAATAATATTTTTTGTCATCACACAATCACCTACAGCATAAACATCTTTAATATTTGTTTCAAATTTGTTATTCACTAAAATTGCCCCAAATTCATTCATTTTTAAATCTGTTGTTTTTAAAAAATTAGTTGCCGGAGTAACCCCAATTGCAACTAATACTAAATCTGTTACAATTTCTTCTTCCGGTGATAATTTAATTTTTGTTACCTTATTATTTTCAACAACAAGTTCTGTTACTTTGGTATTTGTTTTAATTTTAATTCCTTTTTTTCTAAATCATTTGCTAATAAATGCGCAATATCTTCGTCAAGCAATTTTCGTGAAATTCATTTGTCAGCTTCAATTAACGTATTTTTTTTCTTGCCAAGCCAAAACTTTCACAAAATTCTAATCCAATAAAACCTCCGCCAATAATAGTAACATTTTTTACTTTTTTTAAACGTGAACGTAATTCAATGGCAGCTTCCAAGGTTGTCCCTGTAAAAACATTTACAGCGTCTTCTCCTGCTAAATTTAAACGACGTGGTGTTGCTCCAACACTAATAATTAATTTGTCATAATTATCAATAAATTCTTGGTTTGTATTATAGTTAATTCCGTAAATAGTTTTTGTTTTAAAATCAATGCGTGTTATTTCACAACTAGTTTTAACAAAAATCCCCCGATTTTGAAATTCTTCAACAGTTCGTGCAATCATTCTTTCTGCATTGTCAAAATGTTTTCCAACATAATAAGGAATTCCACAAGCTCCTAATGATGGATATTTAAACTTTTGATAAGCAATAATTTCAACATCATTTTTTAACATACGTTTTAATTTACTTGCTGCTGTCATGCCAGCTGTTGAACCACCAATTACTATTACTTTCATATTTTTCAACTCTCTTTCTTCTATAGTAATATTATAACCTTAGATTATTAAAATAAAAATAAAGGACTAAGCCTTTATTCTTTGTTTTTTCTTTTTTCCCGTTTTCGTTTTTTTCGCAATCTTGACCATTTAAAAAGAATTAAGTCTTCATTTTCTAATGAATTAGTTAACTGAGCAGCAGTTGTTGTTGCTTGTAATCCCCCGCAACATTGACAGCTGTTCGTTCCATATCAAATAAACCATCTAGAGCACCAATAATTGCATAAACTGGCACATACAATGTTCCTAATCCAATTCCTCCTAAAACACCAGCAGTAACAACACTTGCTGTCCCTGGCACACCAGCAATTCCTAACGATGCGACAACTACTACCAATAAAACAATAGACTTCTTGCATAACCTATTAAAATAATTGTAAATATTTTTAAAAAGATACTAATAGCAAATTATAATTTTAATTAATTATGTCTTTTATTTAAAAATWWHM
>NZ_RXFZ02000025.1:0-9271 GCF_044714365.1 Spiroplasma sp. hy2 | reverse complement strand
AAAATTGACATTAAAATTAAAAGTAATACAATCTAAATAAGTAAGTGGTATATTATTCCACAATTTCTAAGATATTAATTTAAGACCCTTAAATAATTTATACGACCTTTTTTTATTTCATCAAGAGTTTTCGACAAAATTAAAGAAAATAGTTGCATTTATTTTAAATGATGTTATTATTTTATTAATAAGAGCTTTGGGAAAAGAGTGTTTGAAATTACAATTTGCATAAAAGAAAATTAAAACAAAAAATCTCAAAAAAGAGATTTCTATTTTCGTATCTAACTAATAGGTTCAACTTCATCAGCAAGAATTTTAACAAATTCTTGTTCAACTTGCAAAATTCCACCAGCAATACTTAATTTATATTCTTTATTATTAACTTTGTATGTCATTTCAGATGGAACAATTGTTGAAACAAGAGGAATATGACCATACAAAATACCCATATATCCCGTAATTGTTTTCACTGTTATAATATCAACTAAGCGATTAACAATGATACCCTGTGGTGTAATAATTTTTAAACTAATTTGATTCGCCATTTTAATTATGTTTTAAAGCTTCGGCGGCTTTAACAACCTCATCAATTGTTCCAACATATAAGAATGCTTGTTCTGGTACATCATCATATTTTCCTGCTAAGATTTCTCTAAAAGCACGAATTGTTTCTACTACAGGGACATATTTCCCTGTTTTTCCAGAAAACTTTTCAGCTACAAAAAATGGTTGTGATAAAAAGTTACGAATTTTTCGTGCTCTTGCAACAACTAATTTATCTTCATCTGATAATTCATCCATCCCTAAAATGGCGATAATTGATTGTAATTCTTTAAACTTTTGGAAGATTTCTTGTATTCCTCGTGCTACTTCATAATGTTCTTCACCAACCACTAATGGGTCTAATAATCGAGACGAACTTCCTAATGGATCAACTGCTGGATAAATTCCTAATGCTGCAATTTCACGGTCTAAGACAACCTTAGCGTCTAAATGAGCAAATGTTGTTGCAGGAGCTGGATCAGTTAAATCATCCGCTGGCACATATACTGCTTGGACAGAAGTAATACTTCCTTTTTTTGTTGAAGTAATTCGTTCTTGTAATGCTCCCATTTCGGTTGCTAATGTCGGTTGATAACCAACTGCTGATGGCATCCGTCCTAATAAGGCTGATACTTCAGAACCAGCTTGGGTAAAACGGAAAATATTATCAATAAATAATAAAACATCTTGGTTTTTATCATCACGGAAATATTCAGCAATTGTTAATCCAGTTAAAGAAACTCGCATACGAGCTCCTGGTGTTTCATTCATTTGCCCAAAAACCAAAGCTGTTTTATCAATAACACCAGCTTCAATCATTTCATAATATAAATCATTACCTTCTCGTGTTCGTTCACCAACACCAGCAAAGACAGAAATTCCTCCATGTGCTTTTGCCACATTATTAATTAACTCTTGTACTAGTACTGTTTTTCCTACTCCAGCACCACCAAACAAACCAATTTTTTCCCCCTTTGCAAAGGGAACTAATAAATCAACAACTTTAATGCCTGTTTCTAAAATTGCAGCTGTTGTTTGTTGTTCTTCATATGATGGTGCTTCACGGTGAATTGGACGCATTGTCTTTGTCTTTGGCTGTGGTTTTTCATCAATTGCTTCTCCAAGAACATTAAACATACGCCCTAAAACCTCTTCACCAACTGGAACTGTAATTGGCGCTTTTGTATCAATCACATCCATTCCCCTAACCATTCCTTCTGTTGGTCCTAAGGCAATTGCCCGTACGGTGTCATCACCAATATGTTGAACAACTTCTAAAACTAACTTTGTACCATTATTATTAACCGTAATAGCATTATATAATTCAGGCAAATATTCTTCCGTAAACCGTACATCAACAACAGGTCCTAACACCTGTACTACTTTTCCATTTTTCTCCATTTTTTAACCACCTCTTAATTTTCTTGCGCACCAGCCCCAGCAACAATTTCTGTAATTTCCTGTGTAATTGCTGCTTGACGCTTACGGTTATATAATAACGATAATTTTTCTAACATTGCATTTGCATTATCTGTTGCATTTTCCATTGCTACTCGCCGTGATGCTTGTTCTGAAACCTGTGATTCAACGATTGATGAAAATAAAATGGTATTTAAATACATTGGCACCGCATTTTCTAAAATCGTTGCTGGATCTGGTTCAAATTCGGTAATAACATTAATGTGTTTTGGTTCTTCATGTTGTGTTACCTTAATAATTGGTAACAATTGTAAAATTGTTGGTTCAAAAGTTACATTATTAATAAATTTTGTATAAGCAATTTTAATTTCATCATAAGTATTTCCATTAAAACCAGATAAAATTTCTTGTGCAAACTCACGTGCATCATCATAAGAAAAATTAATATCAATATCTTTTCTTTTTTGCATAATTTCATAACCTTTATGGGCATAAAATATTTCTGCTTTAGAACCAATTGCAATAATACAATCACTTTTTCGTAATTGTTGTAACACCAACTTATTAATATTAATATTATAACCACCACATAAACCTAAATTTGAATTAACAATGATTCAACAAGTACGTTTACTATCTTTTATGCCATCTTTTTTTTGATAAATTGAATCATCTGCTTTACTAATGATATCATTAAAAACAGTATAAACTTCAGCAAAATATGGTTTTGAATTAGAAATTCGTTTACCAACTTTTTTTAATTTTGCTGTCGCTACCAATTTCATTGCTTGTGTTATTTTAGATGTTGAAGTAATTGAAGTAATTTGTTTTTTTAAATCTGTTCCGACTGCCATTTTGTCCTTTTAACCTTTATTGTCCTAATTTTTTCCACTCTTCAATTTGTCCAAACATTTCTGGTTTATAATCAGCAATTTTATTGGTAATTTTTTTAACAATATTAATAATTTCATTATCAATATTAGTCATTAAGGTATCGCTATAGGCTTTGGCCTTTGCTAATTCAGTATAGTATTTTTTTGCTTTTGTATTAAAATATTCAATTATTTCTTCTTTAAATTCTTGAATTTTATCAACTGGAATTCAACGAATTCTTTTTTTCTTAACTGCTAATAAAATGATTGCTTGGTCAATTTGTGAAAACGGTGAATATTGTTTTTGTTTTAAAATTTCAATTACTCGTTTTCCATGTTCTAATACTTCTTTTGTCGCATCATCCAAATCAGAACCAAATTGAGCAAAGGCTTGTAGTTCACGATATTGTGCTAATTCTAATTTTAATGAACCAGCAACTTGTTTCATTGCTTTAATTTGTGCTGTTGACCCTACTCGTGACACCGATAATCCCGCATCAACCGCAGGATGAATTCCAGCATTAAACTGATCATTATTTAAGAAAATTTGCCCATCAGTAATTGAAATAACATTAGTTGGAATATATGCTGAAATATCACCCGCTTGTGTTTCAATAATTGGCAAAGCAGTAATACTTCCGCCTCCATATTCTTTTGTTACTCGCGCGGCACGTTCTAATAACCGACTATGTAAATAAAAAACATCACCAGGATATGCTTCACGACCAGGTGGACGGTGTAATAATAGTGCCATTGTTCGATAAGCAACAGCATGTTTTGAAAGATCATCATAAATAATAATGACATTTTCACCAGATTCCATCCATTCTTCACCAATAGTAACACCAGTATATGGTGCTAAGTATTGTAATGGCGCTAATTCACTTGCTGTGGCTGAAACAACTGCTGTATATTCTAATGCACCAGCAGCTCGTAATTTTTCGACAATTTGTGCAACAGTTGATGCTTTTTGCCCAATTGCAACATAAATACATTTTACATTTTTCCCTTTTTGATTTAAGATGGTATCAATTCCGATTGCTGTTTTTCCTGTCTGGCGATCACCTATAATTAATTCTCGTTGTCCTTTCCCAATGGGAATCATCGCATCAATTGTCATAATTCCCGTTTCCATTGGTTCATCAACTGATTTTCTAGTCATAACACCAGGTGCAATTCGTTCCACAGGACGTGTTTTTGTTGCTTTTAATGGTCCTTTCCCATCAATTGGTTGTCCTAATGCATTAACAACACGGCCTAACAACGCATCACCAACTGGCGTTTCAACAATTTTTCCTGATCGACGAACTTGATCACCTTCACGGATTGTTGTATCGTCACCCATTAAAACGGCCCCAACAGCGCCTTCTTCTAAGTTTAATACCATTCCATAAATTTCATTCGGAAAAATTAGCAATTCACTCATCATTGCATTGTCAAGACCATCAATTAAAGCAATTCCATCACCAACTGTCACAACAGTTCCTTCTTCATGAATTTCAATTTTTTTACCATATTCTTTAATCTGTTTTTTAATTATTTCGGAAATCTCATTTACATTTAAAGCCACTTTTTCACCCCATCTTCTATTTATTATATATTGCTTTTTGTCGCATTGTTTCTAATTGTCCTGCAATTGAACCATCAATAATTTCGTGCTTAATTTTAATCCGAACTCCGCCTAATAAAGATGGATCAATTTTGTTAACTAACTCAATATGATAGCCAAATTTTTTACTTAATTTTGTTTCAATTGTTGTAATTTGTTTTCTTGTTAATGGTTGAGTTGAATAAATATTTCCATATTGAACATCATAACTAATATTTATTAATTTTCTTAAACTTTTAAAAATTCTTCTAACATAACAAAAAGCTTCACGATCAATTAATAAAAAAAGGGCATTTAAAATTAACGGATCAATAACTTTTTGAAATGGTTTTGCTAAAATGTTCTTTCGTTCTTCTTTTGCAATATCAGCATTCATCATTAACTTAATATAATCTGGTTCTTGTTTAAATAAATCTACGATTATATTACTAACTTCTAAAAAATGATCAATTTTTTTTGTTTCAAGCGCCAAGTCCATTAAAGCAGCTGCATAATTATCAATAAATTTTTCACTAACTAACATAACTTACTACTCTAATTCTTTGATAAACTCTTCTACCAATTTTTCATTTTTTTCTTTATTAATTTCTTTGCTTAATAACTGCTCAGCTGCATTAAAAGCAACATTAATAATTGATTTTCGAATATCATCATAATATTGCTCTTTTTCTTTTTGAATTTCTTTATGGGCCTGTTCATTTAATTGCATAACTTCAGCTTTTGCTGTTTCTAAAACTTGATGACGTTTTGCCTCTGCTTCAGTTCGAGCCGCAACAATAATACTATTTGCTTCTACCTTCGCTGTTGTTAACAATTTCGATGCTTCTTTTTGATCAATTGTTGCTTTTGCTTGTTTTTCAGCAGCATCTTGAATTAATTCTCGAATTTTATTGCGACGAGCCCGCATTGCTTTTCGAAATGGATTATAAACTCATTTTGATAATAAAATTAATAAAATAATCGTCGCAATAACATGCGCAATAAAAACCCATAGATTAGGAAATAATTGATTAATAATTTCTGCTGGTTCAATTGGTTTTGACATTAATCACATTGTCATAGATATCTAAGCCTTTTTTCTTTCCAACTTTTTACTTTTCATTAACCAGTAACAAATGCTAAAATAATCGCAATAACTAATGCATAAATTGACCCTGATTCAGTAATCGCAGCAGCAATAATATATTGTGTTCTAACTTTACTTTCAACTTCTGGGTTTCGAGCAATTGCTTCAACAGCTTTTCCACCAGTATACCCTTGTCCAATTCCTGAACCACAACAACCAATGGCAGCTAATCCTGCACCCAATAATGACATTCCCTTTGTAAAACCATCATTAATTCCGGCCATAAATCATATTGTCATCATATTCGATAGCAAATCTATTGTCATAAAATTTATCATATTATAATTCTCCTCTTCCTTAACAAATATATAATTTTATTTTAATCCTTTTTTAGCCATTTAAATTAACATTTTTAATTTTTTGTTCTTTTTTTAACTTAATTATCTTTTCGTTTTTATCTTTGGTTTCTGTTTTCATTTCCATTGCCCAATAGGCAATTGTTAAAATTGCAAAAATATATGCTTGAATTAAACCATCAAAAACATCAAAATAAATACTTAAAAAAGGTAAAAATACACCAGCTAATAAATCAACAGGCCCAATATAAGGAATCTGTCCTCAAATAAAGCTCATTAAAACTGTAAACAAGGTAATAATAACTGTTCCTCCCAAAATGTTTCCAAATAAACGAAATGAAATTGAGATCAAAGGAACAAATTGGGTTAATAATTCTAATGGATTGACAAAAAACTTTTTAAAATATACTAGTTTTTGATATTTAATCCCAAAATAATATATTCCAAAAAAGGTAACCAATCCCATTGATAATGGGACAGTATAAGCTGTTGCAAGTGATTCAAACCCAACAACACTCATTAAATTTCCAATCCCAATATACAATAATAAGTATATAACATAAACTGTTAAAAATTTATATTTTGGTCCCATCAAATCAACAACTTGTTTTTCAACTCACTTAATTGTAATTTCAGCAAAAAGTACTAAACCAGTTGGAATATCGGTTGGACCAAGTTTTTTTAAGCGTTTATAATAATCTATTGATAAAAGCATAATAATAAAGGTAGTAATAACTATCGTTACTAATTGCGGTAATAAAATTGTATAACTTCATGCATCCATTCCACTTTTATTTGGATCAGGGATTAAATCCATTGCAAGAAATTGACCAAAGTTACTATTCATTGCCATTTTTCTTTTCCTTTCTGCGTTGATGAATGGGAAATTTAACATTTGCAAATAATGATGAAAATGGACATAAACTAATTCCAACAATTATTGTGTAGATACTAAAAAAACTAGTATTCTCAGCATAAATAACTATAGGTATAGCATAAATCACTAAGCGAACTAGGTACAATAAGATAAAAAAGTACTTATTTAAACTTATACTTAACAATCATCCAGAAAAACAAATGATTAAGAAACCTATAAGAGAAAACAAATATCCCAAAACTAATCCTGTGTATAAAGTTCAATCTCGTTTTAATGTCAAATATATCATCGTCAATACTATTAGTATTCCCAAAAACATTATTAAACTTATTATTGACAGTTTATATTTTATACCTTTAAAATGGTTTTTTCAATTTAATTTATTTTTTTTATTTAGTTCCAAAAATACGGTCTCCAGCATCACCTAGACCAGGAATAATATAACCATGCTCATCTAAACGTTGGTCTAATGCAGCAACATAAATATCAACATCTGGATGATGCTCTTCAATACATTTTTTTCCTTCAGGTGCAGCTACCAAACATACTAATTTAATATTAGTTGCTCCTCATTCTTTAACTTTTTGAATTGCCACATTAGCACTGCCCCCTGTCGCTAACATTGGATCTAAAACTAAAACATTTGCTTTATTAATATTTTCTGGTTTTTTGGCAAAATATTCATGTGGTTCTAAGGTTTTTTCATCTCGGTATAATCCAATATGTCCAATTTTAGCGTTTGGGACTAAATTAATAATTCCATCGACCATCCCCAAGCCTGCTCTTAAAATTGGAAATAAAACAATATCATTTGCAATTTTATATCCCTTTGTTTTTGCTACTGGTGTTTCAATTTCAAATTCATTTAATTCAATATTTCGAAATATTTCATACGCCATTAATTGCGCAATTTCATCTAAATTTTCTTTAAAGACCTTTGAATTACTCTCCTTTTTGCGCATTCTTGTTAATTTATCCAAAATTAACGGGTGTTTTATTACAGTAAATGACATTAATTACTTTTCCTCCTTAATTTATTAGATTTTAACATAATTATAAAGATAATACCAAGATTTAATTTGGAATTACTTACATTTTTAAAAATAATTAAATAAAAAGAAATAAATTGAACTTTCAAACTTATTTCTTTTTTTAATCTTTCATTATTTTCTTATCACTTGTAATGTTGAACCTGATTTTATCCTTAGATTAATGTAATTAGAAGATGAAGGTGATTCTTCTGTAATCTCAAAACTATAAAATAATTTTAAGTATAAAATTGCAGTGTTGATATCCATTCAAACAACTCCCTTCATATAAAAATAACCTGAATATCATTCCTTATTAATAGTTGTTCTAAAATCATTTTTATTATCTAACATTACCCAATCAAATTCATTCGTAAGTACTTTTAAATCACTTGTAGGAATAAATAGTGCAAAATAATTTGGATTATCAATCTTATTATCATTAACTGTTATTTCAAAGTCAGGCAAACAAACGACAGAAAATGTTTTTAACTCATTTAAATTATTAATTCCTAACGCTGTTAAATTAACTTTTTCTGTTTTATAGTTAATTTTCGCTACTTTTAATGCTTTATTTCAAAACACTTCATATTCAATTAAGTAAGTTTTATCTTTTTGCTGGCTATTATTATTTTGTCAAGGCTCTTGTACCTTATTAGCTGTAACAAGAGAAGCACCATTATTAAACATTATTATTGCTCCTAATAAACTTAATATTTTTTTCATAACTTAATAACTCCTTTCTTTAAAATAATAAGAGTTAATAAATTAATAACTATTTATTTAATATTGCAATATTATTTTTTATTTTTTAATTATATCCCTCAAAATAA
The DNA here is from genome assembly GCF_044714365.1 of Spiroplasma sp. hy2. NCBI lineage: Bacteria > Bacillati > Mycoplasmatota > Mollicutes > Entomoplasmatales > Spiroplasmataceae > Spiroplasma > Spiroplasma sp. hy2. Next base: position 668 of record NZ_RXFZ02000025.1, on the reverse strand, counting down.
AAAAGTCATAGGTTTTAACTACAACTTTTTTAACTTAAATTAAATCTAAATTCTTGATTTGGTAATAAACAATCAACAATTTTTTGTTCATTTTCGTCTAATTGACCAACAAAGTTACGAATACCATCGTTTATCATCCGTTTTGTAATAATTTGAACTTCACCTTTATAATTTTGTGCCTTATTATTTAAAATAACAACATCACCTTTTTCAAAATATTTACCATTGAAGGGACGGGCAGGCAAATCACAATCTTGATATTTAATCCAAGCAAATGTACTACGAATCATGTACTCCGCTAAATCTGGGCGAACAAAATGAATTGTTTGGTCAAGAAGTATTCCCTTTTCAGTAGGGGGCACTCCCCTATCTGTTTTTAAACTTAATGTAATTAAATGTAAATTAATGTTTTGTAAAGTTGCAAATTCTTCATCATTTAAAAACTGCGTTGATACAATAATGTCGTCTACACCTAAGGCCACAAAATGACGAATTTGAAAATCTAATGTTAAATCACGATGCATTTCAATGCTTGGTAATTTATCATTAGACTTCTTGCATAACCTATTAAAATAATTGTAAATATTTTTAAAAAAATACTAATAGCAAATTATAATTTTAATTAATTATGTCTTTTATTTAAAAATTTAATATTTTCCTACAAYTTT
>NZ_RXFZ02000024.1:0-9868 GCF_044714365.1 Spiroplasma sp. hy2 | reverse complement strand
TKSRTTTTGAGCTCCCGCTCGGTTTGATAGTGTGTGATGTCGGTTTGACTACAAAGTCATTTGATGAGCATGTCTTGGTGTTGTAATTCATAATAATTTACTTTAATGCTTTTTTTATGAACTCGCCCTAAATGACTTTGAGCTTTACTAGTTAAAGTATAATAGTTTTTCTTCGGTAGCATGTCCACATTCAGCATTTTTAAATTTATTAGTTTTGCTTTTTGTAATTGAATTGTTTTAATATTTTTGTTTAGTAACAAAGCGAATTGTTCTAAATTTAAATATCCTCAACGATTTATCATAATCAATATTTTCTCTAACTCACCCATAGTGTATCAACCCCTTACCAACCACTCTTGTCTTACTAACAGGGTGGGGTTTTTTCTTTTTTGCGTTCTCTTTTTTCTTTTAAGGGCTTGGGCAAAAAGAAAAAAGGGACAGGGTGGCTATTTATTGGTTGTATTTGTTGTAAAAAATACAACAAATAAATACCCACCACTGCGGAACACAAACATTAACCCGAAACCCCGTGCTATCAACAACGTTGGGAGTGCGGGGTTTCGGGTGCTTGGCGTGCCAAAATGCTTGTCTTTCCGCAGTATAAGCAAGATTATTAATAAGTATATAAACTTACTAAATACTTAATATAATTATATATTAAAAGTAATATATTTATTAATTTTGATATAAAACTCCAATTAAATTTTAAAATAACTAGGTTTTTATGTGATATTTTGTTTTGGTATAGTACAGGAATAGTTTTGGAATTATATTGGAAGAAAATGGATAATAAAAATAGGTGATTTGCCAAACAGCAAAAAGGATATGATGAAGACCATATCTTGGTTTTGATTATTTGTTGTCTTGCTACAACTCTGGTTTTACGCAAGCTCTCTGCTTTTGTTGGTAGGGGAGTTGAAGAACTCGATAGGGGAGTTAGACTAAGTTGTCTAATTCCGCTAATAACTGATTGAGTTCTTCTTCAGATAATTTTGGTGGCTCGCCCTTGTTTTTTTCATACAAGGTGTTATAATCATCAACAAGAGAATTATTTTCTCTATTTTGATTATTGGCGTGTGCAGCAGAATGTTTGGCTTTGATTGAAGCTTGAAATTCTGCTTTTTGTTTGGCCATTTGTTCTAATTCAGTTTGATATTTTTTATCAACGTCAGCTAAAAATTCTTCGCGGTTTTTAAACTTACGAAGACGTGGCTCAACATCTTGTCATTTTTCAAATTGACGGTGTAGGGTATTTAAGTGATGAAAATGATACATATTTGTTTTAATCATCGCGTCATAGCCAGTCGCTTTGATTCTTTCATCGAAATAAAACACATGATAAGCACCAAAAACTTTAATCCCAACATTATATCAATCAGGATTGTTTTTGTTTCTAATACAGGCCTTTTTGGGCACGACAATGAAGTTTTTACCAACCCGCACCTTATTTGATAATTCTGTATAATTAAAAACATCAGATTTATGGACAAAAAAGTTACACATGTGTTTTTGATTGTCTAACTGGTTAAAAACTTTAAATTGGCCACCATGTGGTAATTTAACAAAGTGATAATTTACTTGTTGTCCAAATTGAACTGTTTGTTTATTCATAATATATTTCCTTTCTGATAAGTAAATAATTTTTAATATTATTTATTTAATAGTAGTTTGGAATTACTTGAATTTTTTTAATAAATAATTTGCCACTCGGAAGCGTGGTTTTAAAATAGCATTCACCAATTTTAAGGATTTTAAGATCGTTCGGATGAACAACAAACTCATCGACCGAACGCACCGAGCCCATATTAGCGGTGCTATTTTTAAAGTCAAGTTGTCGTGTTATTTTTTCGGTTTCTTGGGTACCAAAGACACTCGCCACATATTCTGCGGTGTTTGGGTCTTTCAATGAATGACAAACAATAGTGCTAACATTTCCAAAAATAGTGTCTGTTAAATTCATATTGTTTGTTTTTAGGTCGTTGATTGTTTGAAACAACAAGAAACATTGATAATTAAATGCTCGTGATTTATTTATCAAGTTGATAATCGTTTCACTCGCAAAAACATTAAACTCATCTAAAACAATATTAATTTTTTGATTAACTGGTTTTAGAGCGGTTAATTCTTTTAAGTCTTGGATAATGATTTTACCAACCGAACCCGCCAGTTTCGGATACATCAACGAATTGATACTAAACAAAATCGTTTTATTTTTACTAATCAATTCTAACAAAGTATTTTTATTGCCCAAACTATCGTTTAGTTGTGTGTTGTAAACATTTAATTGATTATAAAGGCCGTTGATGTCTTTTTTATCAAAGTTGGATAATAACGAAAGGCTATTGTCATTAAAAACAAATAATTTTTCTAATTGTTTAATAGGAAAGTATTTAACTAAATTATCAAAAGTAATAGCTATATCATTTTTTAAAAGTGTATCAAGCAATAATAACAAATAATTGTGAGCAATATTTTGATAATACTGTTCGGAAAAGTCAAACAACGACATTATCTTATCCGCTAAAATAACCTTATCTTTATTTGTAAAAGGGTTATATTTTGTGTTACCACTAATTTCTCAAATAAAAGCATTGGGGTCTAGTTTTTTAACTTTATCAATTAAATCAATATCGCCTTTACCATCAATAATGATGATTATTTCGCGGAATTTAAACACTAACTCTTTTATAATTTGCATTAATGTTGTTGTTTTACCGCTACCAGTAGTGCCAACAAGAAGTGTGTGTTGAGTTAAATTAGCCGCAATTAAACCAATTTTATTGTTTAACATAACTAAATTGTTTTGTGGAATTTGGTTAAATTCTTGTGCTATTTTCTTTGATTTTTTCTTTTGTTCATAAGCAAATATATCAAAATGTTGTCATTTCTGATAACCAATAAACCCCATAAACACCATCACAACGATAATGCCAATAATTGCGGAAATTTTAAAGCAAGTATCTTCTGCATAAGCAGTTGAAAAATTTTGTCAAGTAACCGCCTTTAGTTTTATCCCCGCATAGCCAAGCGAAATAGGAATATTAATTAAAGCAATCAGCAAGAAAAAGATTAATACAGCAAAAATAATTCAAAAGATTACTTTTTGAAACTTATTAATTTTTTTATATCATTTTTTTATTTTACGCATACACATATCTCCTAACTAAAAACTTCTTGTTCTATTTCGCTTGCTTCAACATTCAATAATATTCGGTTATTGGCACCAATCGAAAACAGACAAGTTCCTGCTGGTGCGGTTGCGATCATATCTTTTTGATATTGATTTAATCTTCCACTTGCAGAAATTAAATTATCATAATCTTGTAAATCACTCGCCGCTAAATGATGAACAAACTGATATAAACAGTTGTTTATTATCCCTTGGGCTTGCGTTTTAATATTCGCATTGCCCATAAAATCATTGATGTTTTGTGTCATAATATACAAAATACCGTTATATTTACGAATACGTTTTGTCATTTCAAATAAGAAATTCAACGCTAAGGTATTATTTTCATTAATCAATAAATGAGCTTCATCAATGGCAATACAAATTCATTGTTGTTCAGTAATTGGTAATGCTTGGTTTTTGGCTTTGTTTTGTTTTACTACCTTATCCAAAAACGAAAGCATTAAAAACAACTGAGCGTTTTGTCGGTTTTTGTTTGCTGTTAATTCGTGGGTATCAAAAACAATCAAATCACTTTTTAGCGACAAAGTACTTATTCCGTTTCACAAAGAACCATCAGCTCCTTCGGCAAGTTTTCATAAAACATTGTATACGTGTGATTTATTACTTTCGCTTTTTTCTTGTTTTTCAATTAAACTAAACAAATGCGATAAAGTAGGATAATCATGAGCAGTTAATTTATTTAATTCTGTTTTATCAGTAATTTTAAAATCTTGGTATAGTTTTAAAATTGTTTGTTGTAATAAACTTAAATCAACATCCGTTAAAGACGGATATAAAATCTTAAATCATTGTTCTAATAAAGAAATATGTTCTAGTAAATCATCTGAAAAAATTTCTAACGGATTTATTCGTGCTTTGTCCGATTTGCCAATTGGGATAATTTCCCCACCATAGTAATTAGCTAATTGATGGTATTCCCGTTCAGGGTCAATAATATAAATTTTTGTATTATTACAATATAATCAATTTAATTGCTTTTTAGCATTAAATGTTTTACCACTTCCTGTCATTCCGACAATAAAAGCATTACTACTATTGCGGAAACTATCGCGCACTTTTATATCAAAACTAATCGGTTCATCTAGATCATTCGTTCCCAAGAGCAGCCCATTATTATCATTTAAAGGTGTTGCTACAAACGGATAACTACTTGCTAACGAAATAACCGGAATTTCTTGTCATCATTCAGTACTGTTTTTAATACTGTTGTTTCAAACAAAATTATATGCTTTTAACTGCTGAAATTTTAATTCATCAGAGACAAAACCCTTCTTTGTCATTTCACTTATTAACATCGTTCTAATACTATCTAGTTCTTTTTTTGTATCAGCAAAACAAGTAAACATAATTGAAACCATTTTCAAGGTTTCACCGCCATTTTGAACCATATTCATTAATTCTGTAAAATGTTCCAAGTATGATTGATATTTAATTTCTTCGCTTGTTTTGCTTGTTGTTTGAATTTCAGCACGATTAATGGCACGGTCAAGCAATTTCAATGCTTCTTGTTCTAAAATGTGATGAACTTTAATATTGACATTAACATTGCTTAAATTTGCAATAAATCCCAGTCAAGTATCAGGCACAATCAACGGATATTGTGATACAGTTAAATAAGAAATAAATTTATTATCAACTGTCACATAATTAGCAAATTGTCTAATTTTATGTGGTTTATCAACAACATTATTCGTTGGAATAATATTGCGTTGAACTAATAAACTTGTTTCTTCAAATGTTGCTTTAATAAATTTAATGTTATTATCAAATTCATTAATAACATATCTTAATTTTTGATTTATTAAAGTAACATTATCGCCGGTAATCATTAAAAAGTATGCAGTTTTTAATTTTTGATTACCATATTGCAAATTCAAATATCAATTTTTTAAATTTGTTAACTGAGTTTTTTTAAACTCAGTTTTTTCTTTGTCTAAAAAATTATCAATATGTTTAATTTGTTCGTTAAATTCATACGGGGTTTGAATTTTACAAATTTCAAAATCAATATCTATTGTTTTGAAAATACTAGATAATTTATAAATAGGGATATCGCGTTCTTGTTGATTTGCCAACGAAATATCAACCGCTTCAATACGATACAAAACGGCAACTTTATTTGAAAAAGTAATAACATTATTTTCTATTTTTTGAATTTTACTAATTTTTAAAACATCGTTATTTTGTTTTTTAACAAAAATATATTTGAATGCTGTTCAAATAACGCTGTATATTTTAGTGCCGTTTTTCGTTGGAAACATTAAAATTAAACTTATCAATCACATAAAAATCGTAATAAGCACACTAGCAATTATTTGATACTTAAATAAAAATGAAAAAATTAAGGCTGTAATTAAAAAATCAATTACAATAATTGCAATTTCAACTTTGCCAATCCCACCAAGAGCATTAGAAATCGTAAAACGAATTTTACTGGCTCGTTTTGTAATAATGCGAGCTTTGTTATCATCCATAATTATTCGCCTCCTAGGTTTTTTGTTGCTTGTTGTTTTTTAACTCAAGCAACTATTTTTTTAAACTCATTTTGATATTGATTAATTAAGTGTTGTCCTTGTCATATCTCATTTTTTAAATGTTTGTTACTGTCAGCGTCATATGTTCATATTGCATATTCATCATTCTTTTTAATACCAACAGCAAGCATTTTTCCGTTACGTGAACCGTGAATACATTTTTTACTAATTCACACCGACAACCCCTTATGTTCGGGAATTGAAAATAAAACGGCTTTCTCAGTTTCTCGTTTTAGTTTTCGCCGAGCCATGATGTTTACTGTTACTCATTCATTTTGTTTTGTTTCCATCTTATTTTTTCTTTCTAAACGTTTATATATAACACACTGAGTTAATATTCTTATTAACGAAAATAACATTCAATGCGTTATAAACGATAATTTAAAAATTATTTATCAGTGAACCACTGATTAATTTTTTCGCTTGTTTTACTATGTTGGTTTTTATAATCGCCAGTGAATGCATTTTTAAATTGTGCCTTGGCAACATTTTTAAACCCGTGTTCTTTCGCTCCAACTTGATATGCACGAACCGCTCCAATTCCACGAGCAGTTTTTTTACTTAAATTATAACTAGCACGAACACCACTTACGGTCAACGCCCCACCAGTCATAAAAGCATTGGTTGCTACTTTCAACCCCATTATGTTACCAATGCCATCACCCAACGATGTATTACCACCCAACAACGATGATAAGAGTTGCGGCGATTTCACAACAACAATTCCAAACGCAAAAACACCTAATAAAGTAAAAATTGGTCTTGTTGTTGGGCCGGGAATGGCTTTACCAATTTCCGCGAATACAGACATACTCCATAAAAACAAACTATACGCTAAGAACACCATATTAAAACTAATAAAGCGAGCAACAGTTAATTCTTTTCAGTTTTTAAATCTTCTTCCATCATCTTGAATTGCTGATACTATCACAACGGGCGATAAAACATAAAGAATTAATAACTCCGCAGTTCGCCAGAATAAAAACAACGCAATCAACAAGAAAATGTAGATCATAAAGCCCTCAGAAAACAAACACAACAAATAATTAAAATGTCCACTATCTTTAAATGTTCAACTTGCAGGAACATAATCAAAGTCGTGCATCCCATTATCAAACGACGAATTAAAGATAAACAAACCAATATTTTGTATATTCAAGTTACTTACTTGCATAATCGCTTGGGTTAGTAAGTTAACAATAACATTTAAAGTATAAAAAATAATAGGAATTGTCGGAATTGCAACAAACAATAAAATCATATTACGCAATGTTATTTTTAACTTACTATGTTTTTCATCCGACAACATTATTTCAATCATTCTTCCTGCCAACAACAAAACCAATATTATTCCCGCAATCGATAACATCACAATAAATAACATCGGTACCCCATTAGATGTATTATTTTCAAACAACAAACGATTCGCCAAATTCCCACCCGACATAAAAGCAATTATGTCTTGGAATTTATTTAAAAGTCACAACAACGGTTTTATGAAAATAATATATAAGATAGCAAATACCGCCTCCATAATTTTACCCAGCAACCAACTTGGAGCATCCCCACCAGTAGTATCGGAGGCCGTTTGACTGTACTGAATAAATAATTCTGAGGCGTGAGTGCTAGTGAAATGATTGATTGTGTCAGAGGCAAATATCGCCATAATCGCAACAATAATTACAACAATAATTATTGTTATTAACATCAATGGCAAAAATGCTATAATAAGAAAGATAGCCATTTTCTTAATCATATTATTGACAATGGCTATGACATTTTTAAAAGATGTTGGCTTTATCTTGGCTGACTTGCCAACAACGAAAGGGTTTTTCAAACCTTTTTTATTTTGCACCATTTTTTAACGCCCCCTTTTATGCAATTCCTAAAATAACATCTTTTAGACCCAAGACAATTGCACTCGCCAAAATCACAATTCCCAAACAAACACCAATCCAAGTAACACGAGCAATCGTTTCTCTGCGTTGTTCGGCGTTTTTGGCAAATTTACCAGCAATGCCATAGTATGCCACCATAACAATTCCAATAACGATTGCTACTCCGATTAGAATTGGCATTCCAACAGAAATTATTTTATTGCCAATTTCTTGTAAGCTAGTTGCGCCACTTGTCCCTAAGAAAGTCATCATTATTTATCACCTCGTTGTTTTGCTTCTCATTCTTCATCATCTTTTTTCATTTGGGCAATATCTTTTTCTGTTTTTGCCACAAAGGCTTTTTCTTTTTTCTCGCGGATTGGTTTTAAAATAAACGGGTCAACCACAAATTTTTTAAACAACCATCAAAGAACGAATAAACCCAACAACGAACCAACAACAATTCCAAAGATAGCCCAAATACCCAAACCAGATTTTTTATTATTATCTGGTGTATTAGTGTTTTTTATTTGCAAGGTAAATTGTTCTGAAGTCGCATTATTGTATTTAACAGTAATGTTTACTTTGTCATTTGGGTTAAACTCACCTTGTTTCAAAACAAATGAAACTTTGTTTACATCATAATTGCTGGTATTTACATCGGGAATTTTGATGGTGCTTGGAATTTGGGTTTTTAACTGCTCTATAACTTGCTCTTTTGTCAACGATTCGGTTACTGACAGTTTACCATTGGTTTTAAACCAAACAGCAAGAGCAGTTGCAAATTGACTATCGGGCGCTATCTTTTTCCAATTTGCACTAGCTTTAATGATTTTATTTGACTCTGTTGCATTAAGTTTTTTAATGCTTTCATTATAATCATTAAAATTTGCTCACTGATAAAACTGCTCGCCTTGGTCTGTGTTTCAAAAGTTAGGTGTTAAATTATCTTTGTTCAAAACAACATAATAAAAACTTGAATTAACAGCGCTATCTTTTGTTTCAACTAAAAACCGACCTTGATATGAATTTAACATTGTTGCATTTAAAGATACATTACCAGTAATATCTAATTTTTGTCCGTTTTTTTGTCATTTTTCATTTAAACCATATACAATACCATTTTGTACTGTTGTGCCAGTTGGTTGATTTAAACTGACTTTAACTTCGGTATCAGAATAATACAAATCACTAGTTAATGTAGTATTTCCTACTTTATCATTGGTTGGTACTTGATAAATATAACTAGCAACATTGCCAAAAGACGATGTGTTTTTTTGTACAGTAATACTTGGTTGTGTCAATAATGATGACACAATAATTTGTCCTATATAACTTTTCCCATCAATTTTAAATGCTATTTCAATTTTATAATCTTTATTTTCAACAGTGGTGCTATCTACTGGCAAGTCAAAATCCCAGCTTTTATTCGGACTAGGCATAATAGAACCGTTGACTTTAACAGTATCGATATCAGTGTTTACAATTTTAACTTTAACTTGTCCATTAGTTACTAATTGATATGGTTTTATTCAATAACCATTTTTATCATCAGCAATAGAAAAGTTTATTCCTTTCTGAAATGGTGTAATATCATTTCAATTTACAACTTTACCAGTTTTTACATCAATTAATGGTAAAGTTATTGGTTCTAACACTCCTTCTCATCTAAATAATTCTGTAACAGAATATCATTCACCATCTAAAGCAACACCATTATTTCAGACATTACCAAATGGTTTGTCAATATCATTGTTTTTAAATTTAATAATTATAAAATCATCAGTTGTTTTAGATTTTCTTACAGACATTATATATAATTTATTATTACGCACATTAAATTCTTCATTAAATGTACCACTTATAATTTTTCAATTTAAATTTAAATTTTTAATATCAGACATTTGTATTTGTAATCCGTTAGTAATTTCTTTATTAGTTGTCCCAACATCGCGTTTGACACGAGTTTGTACTGTGTTGGCAAGCAACGGCGCGGGAACGCTTGCTGTTAGCGTAGTTATGGTTAATATACTTAGTAACTTTTTCATTTCTTTATTTCCTTTCTGAATTCTCTTTTTAACAAAAAAAGAGAATAGCACCACCGCACTATTCCCACAAGACAATTTTTAACACATTTCACAAGCATACAAACAAAATACCCCAGTAAAATATGTTAAAATTGTCTGTGGAAACGCTAGGTGTTAACTAGTGTTTCCACGATAGTAATTTATTTTAGGATAAATTACTATCACCAAATTTTTATT
>NZ_RXFZ02000023.1:0-10305 GCF_044714365.1 Spiroplasma sp. hy2 | reverse complement strand
WTAAAAAATTTAAAGCAAAATCATAATCTTACACAAAATTAGTTTTCAAATTGTCATATTGATGATTTTTTTTATTTCATCAAGAGTTTTCGACAAAATTAAAGATAAAAAGGATATGCAAAATAAAATTCTATGCTATAATTACTTATGTCATTACAATAGTTACATTTGAAATTGGTCAGGACCGGAAGGTAGCAGCCATAAGACTAAGGACTATGTGTAATGACATTTTTTATGATAAGGGTGAATTTATGACAGATACTACATTAATTTTCAATAAATTATATAAGTTATCACAATGAGCATATAAGAAAAAACATGTTCCAATTTCTGCATTAGTTGTTGACCAAAATGGTAAAATTATTGCCATTGGATATAATAAAACAACAAAAAATTCAGTAACAACACACGCTGAGATTTATGCTTTAAATCAAGCATGTCGAAAAAAACGAACAAATAAAATTAGTGATTGTTCAATATGAGTTACTGTTGAACCATGTATGATGTGCCTAGGAGCAATAATTAATTCAGGAATTAAAGTTATTAATTATTATTTATCAAATGAAAAATATGGTTTTTTAAAGTCTAATCATACTTTTGATATTTCAAAATTAAAAGTTCAACATGTTAGAAAACATGAGGAAAATATGATTTTAAAAGATTTAATGAAGAAATTTTTTGAACAATTAAGATAGAATATTTGTAATTAAAGGAGTAAAATAAAGTTATTATAACAATAATATTGGACGGGAGCATAAAAAATGGATTATATTTCTTTATATCGTAAATATCGACCAAATAATTTTGATAAAATTGTTGGACAAATTGAAATTAGAAAAGCTTTAAAAAATGCAATTATAAATAATACATTTTCGCATGCATATTTATTTTCAGGACCACATGGGACAGGGAAAACTTCGATTGCAAAAATATTTGCAAAAGCAATTAATTGTGTTAATTTAGATAAAGGAAATCCGTGTAATGAATGTGCTAGTTGTCAGGAAATAAACCGCGCCGGAGCAGTTGATGTATTTGAAATTGATGCTGCTTCAAATAATGGTGTTGATGAAATTCGAGAAATTAGAAATAACGTTCAGTTACTTCCTACGATGACAAAATATAAAGTTTATATTATTGATGAAATTCATATGTTAACTAATTCAGCTTTTAATGCATTATTAAAAACATTAGAAGAGCCACCACAACATGTTGTTTTTATTTTAGCAACAACTGAAAGTCATAAGATTCCTGCAACAATTATTTCACGTTGTCAACAATATAATTTTCGTAAGATCTCAAAAGTTGAATTAGAAAATAATATTATTAATATTTTACAAAAAGAGGAAATTAAATATGATTTGGCTGCGATTAAAGAAATTGCTCTTTTGGCTGATGGTAGTGCTCGCGATTCATTAAGTATTTTAGAACAAGTAATTATGTTTTCTGATCGAAATGTTACCTTAGAAAATGTAAATATTATTTTTGCAACAATTTCAAAAACCATTAAATTAAAATTATTAAAAGATATTTTAGAATATAAAACAACAGAAGTTTTAATGGCTAGTAAAAAAATTTATCAAGCAGGTTCTGATTTTGAAATTTTAACATTAAATTTATTAGATATTTTAAAAGAAATTTTTGAGTTTAAACAAACGAATAATTCAATTTTTTTAAATTTATTATCAGAAGAACAAGCAAAAGAATTTGCTGAACAATTAAGTTCAAAAGAATTAATTATGTTACTTGATTTGTTTACTGAAGCAGCAAGCAAAATGCGAAATAGTAAAACACAAGAAATGTATTTTGAATTAATTTTATTAAAAGCTTTAGCAATTTTTGAAAATAATACTAAGAATTTACAGAATTTAAAATTAAGTGATTTAGTGATTTTAGAGCATACAGAGGAAAGAGAAATTAATCATGATAAAATAGAACAAATTTCTAAAAATATAGAAATAATAGAAAATAATTATGAAAAAGATCAAGTGATACCATTAAAAAACAATGATGAAATAATTCATTTAAAAGAACCGAAATTACCTAATAACCAACCATTATTTCATAATTTTTCATTATTTAATGATGAAGAACATAATGATAGTTCTTTTAGTAACATAGAACCACAACAAGATAAAATAATATTAGATAAAAATGATCTTCAAACTAATTTTGAACAAACAAAGGAAAAAGAAAGTTTTCAGTCAGTTGGATCAGAGCAAATTTCTTATGGAAAAGAATTAGAAGGCATAACTGACTTACAAAAATATCATGACGATATGAAAAATAAAGTTAATATCTATGAATTTTCTAATATTAATTATTCTAATAATCAAATTTTTAATATTTTAATTAAAGCTAGTAAAGAAAAGCGAGAAAAATTTAAAAATAAATTTATGGAATTAATTAACGAAAAAGGTAAAGTAGTTCAATTAGATAAATTAATTAGTTTCTATGATGTTAAATATGCGGCTGCATCAGAACAAGGACTGATTATTGTAACTAATACAAAACCAGAAGCAAATTGAATTAGTTTTGAAATGTGTAATTGAGAATTTCGCAATAAGATTTTCCAAGCATTTGATTTTGATTTTATTATTATTGCCTTAAGTGAAACTGAGTGAACTAGTGTTCGCAATGATTATGTTAAAATTAGACAAGCAAATAAATTACCAAAACCAACATTAATTGATGTTGAAGAGTTTTACCAAAATTTATTAGTTAAACAAATTGATAACTATGAAGAACATAAAGATGTTCTTGAAACTGGTAAACAAATTTTTGATAACATTAAGATAGTAGAATAATTGATTGGAGATTTGAAATGAACTATGAAGAATTAATTATGGAATTAAAAACTATTTTAGGTGTTGGTAAAAAGACTGCGGAAAGGATTTTTAATAAATTAATTATTAAACCATCATTATTGGAATCATTAGAGCATGTTTTTAATGAAATCAAAAATAATTATCATCAATGCTCAATTTGTTCAACATTAATGCAAAATAATGTTTGTTTGTTTTGCCATAATAATTTACGTAAACAAACAAAGCTTTGTGTTGTTAGCAATTTTTTTGATATGTAAATTGTAAATGCAAATGTAGCACTTTTTATATGAATGAAAACCTTATTTTTAAGCTTAATAGTTATTTTAGTAATTAATTAACTAAAATAAGCCATAAAATAAAAGATATTTTTGCTTTAATTTTTATAAAAAATCTTTACAAATTTAAAAAGCTTGATTTTACAGTTTATAAAGTGCTACACTTCATAGTACAATTTACAATATTATAAAAATTGAAGCAACAAAAGTTTTTAATGGAGTTTATCATGTTTTAAATGGTGAAATTAATGTAAAAAATGGCATTACACCAGATAAATTAACTTTTTCTGCGTTAGAATCCCGAATGAATGATAAAATTATAAAAGAAGTGATTATTGCTGTTGGTGCTACTTTTGAAGGAGAAGTAACAGCTCAATACTTAAAAACATTTTTGCAACCTTTTAATATAAAAATATCACGTTTAGCCCAAGGGATACCAATTGGTGGTTCCTTAGATTATATTGATGAGGTAACATTAAGACAAGCTTTAGAGGGACGTAAAGATGTTTAAGAACAGGGAGTGTAATGATGCTATTTATAACATTAGAAGGAATTGATGGTTCTGGGAAAACAACGATTTCAAAATTATTAAAAGAAAAATTACGGTCAGAAGGATATCAAGTTGTTTTAACACGAGAACCAGGGGGCAATGAAATTGCTGAGCAAATTAGAAATGTTATTTTAAGTAAACATAATTTAGGAATGGACCCATGAACAGAAGTTTTATTATATATTGCTGCTCGTAGGCAACATGTTGTTGAAGATATTTTGCCGGCGTTAAAACGAGGAGAAATTGTAATTTGTGATCGTTTTATGGATTCTACTTCAGCATATCAAGGATATGCTCGTGGATTAGGAATTCGAACATTAGATGAAGTACAATCCATTGTTTTGGGCACAACAAAGCCAGATTTAACTCTTTTTTTTGATATTGAACCAACAATGGCAAGTGAAAGAATGAAAGTTCGAAATGAGGTTGAAATGAACCGTCTTGATTTAGAAAAAAATTCGTTTCACAAGAAGGTATATGAAGGGTATCAAGTTTTAATTAGTGAAAATGCAGATCGCATTAAAGTTATTGATTCTAGTAAACCAGTGAATGAAGTATTAGAACAAGTATATTATTATGTTGATGAAATTATTCAAAAAATAAAGGACAAAGAAAATGGATAATTTATTTACAAAAAATGATGTTGAGAAAATGACACTATTTAAAAATTTAATTTTAAAAAATAATTTATCAAATCAACTTTTGATTTCTTGCAATAATAAAGTTAAATTAGAAAAATTTACAACAGAAGTTATTAGATTTTTATTGTGTTTAAAAAAACAAAGAGCAGATTGTGAATGTGATATTTGTCACCGCATTAATAATAAAACTTATTATGATTTAAAAATTAAAGGTGATTTTGAAACAACAATCAAAAAAGAAGCAATTCAAGAAATTATTCAAACCTTTAATTATTCTGCGTTAGAACAAACAGGAATAAAAGTATATGTTATTAATGGTATTGATTTATTAACATTAGAAGCGGCTAATTCATTATTAAAATTTTTAGAAGAGCCTAGTAAAAATACATACGCTTTTTTGTTAACAACTAATAAAACAAATGTTATTGATACTATTAAATCACGTTGTTTAAATATTATTTTAGAAAATATAACTGATTTATTAGAAGTTGATGATTTTAAAAATGAATTTATTTCTACCTTTTTTAACAATTTTGCAAGTAACTCGACAAATAACTTTATTCCTATTCGTCAGTTAAATAATTATGATAGTGTTGAATGCCGCCAATTTTTTTTAGCAATTGCTAATGTTTTAAAAAAGAAAGAATGAGAAAAATATCAAATTACAAATCAAGATTTAATTCAAAAACTAAATCATAAAAATAGCAAGTTAATTGAAATTTGTTATACTATTGCCAATTTATTATTGGAAAATTTAAATAAAGAATTAATTTTAGAAAAGGGATTGATTGATTGATATAACGAGGTGTAAAGTGAAAGTTTTAAATGATTTATTAGATTATGAGGGAATTAAAATTAACCAACGAACTGATATGTTTAATTTTTCATTGGATACAGTCCTACGGGCTCGTTTTGCAACATTAAATACAAAAATAAAAAATATTTTAGATATTGGTACTAATAATGCGGCAATTCCGTTAATTTTATCAACTTTAACTTCAGCACCAATTACTGGCATTGAATTGCAAAAAGAAGCTGTACAATTAGCAGAGGAAAATGTTGCATTAAATCATAAAATTGAACAGATTAAAATTATTCATAATGATATTAATTAATATGTTAAAACTAATGCTAATGTTAAATATGATTTAATTGTCTGCAATCCGCCGTTTTTTAAAATTGATGGAGCAAAATTAAATGAAAAAAATAAATTATTAATTCCAGCACGCCATGAGACAGATGTCACATTAGAAGAGATTATTTTTGCTGCTAAGAAATTAGTTGCAAATCGAGGGTATTTTACGATTATTCATCGTACAACAAGATTATTAGAAATTATTGCATTATTAATTAAGTGTGGTTTTAATATTAAGCGACTACAATTTATTCATCCTTTTGTAGAAAGTGAAGCAAATAATGTTTTAATTGAAGCTTGTTTTCAAAGTGGGGCAGGCCTTATTGTTGAAAAACCAATCATTGTTCATAATAAGAATTATCATTATACAGAACAAGTTTTAAAATTATTTCGAAAATAGGTGATAGAAATGGAAACTAAACTTTTAAAACAGAATGAAAAATATGTTATCGGGGTGTCTGGTGGTCCGGATAGTATGTTTTTACTTGACAATATTTATAATAATTCAGAGTTAGATATTAATAATTTCATTGTATGTTTGGTAAATTACCAGAAGCGAAAAGATAGTGACTATGATGAACAAATTGTTGTTGAATATTGCCAAAAACGAAATATTAAGGTCTATGTAAAAAAAGTGACAGCGAAAGACTGTGAACAGTATCAGACTAATTCTCATAATTTTCAAGCAGTTGCTCGTAGCATACGATATGATTTTTTTTTACAAATTAGTGAAAAATATTGTTGCCAGGGTGTTTTAATTGCCCATAATTTGACTGATCATATTGAAACATATATTTTGCAAAAACAACGAAATGGGATTGTTGAATATTATGGTCTAAATAAAACTAGTTATTATTATTCTCAATTGTTTAACAAAAAACTAAAAATATTGCGGATTATGTTAGAAATATCAAGAGAAGAAATTATTGAATATTTATTTCATCAGCAAATTAATTATGCAATTGATTCAACTAATATCTTAGCGATTTATAATCGAAATATTATTCGTAATGAAATTCAGGATATTAATTTACAAGATATGTTATTAGAAATTGAGGAAAAAAATAAGGAAAATGAACAATTAAAGTTAGTTGCAAAAAATTATTTGATTGAAAATTTTGGGCAAATTAATGTTACTAGTTTTAATGCTCTTAATAATATTCAGTTGCAAAAAATTATTATTTTTAATTATTTTAAAATTAATAAGGTTGTTTATTTAATTAGGAATAAAAAAAGAAAGTTTTTAGATGAAATAATTAAGGAATTAAAAAGTTTAAAACCAAATATTATTCTTAAAATTAATTCAAGATATTCTTTAATTAAATCATATGATAATGTTGAAATTGTTAATAATAAACTTTTAGAATTAACAACAATTCAAATAACATCAACAACTGGATTACCAATAAAATGAAAAGAAAATATTATTAATTGGGGAACTAAAAATAAGTATGATTTTATGATAGCAGCAGCACAATGACCAATCACAATTACCAACGATTTATCTTTGCTAAGAAATGCAATGATTAATAAGATGCGTTTAAATCGTTGATTTATCAAAAATAAAGTACCGCTTTTAGCACGAAAAAGTTATTTTGTATTAGATAAGGATAATAACCTTATTTATGCGAATAATTTAGTTGATTTAAAAATTAATAAATTTATTAATAATACTTTAGCAGAAAAATACAATTTATTTTTTTTATGATAGAATAGTCTAGAATTGGTTCATTGTTTCAAATGACCGAAAAAGATTAATTTTAAAAGTCTTAATAGAAAGGAAACAGTTATGAATAAAAAAAGAATGTGATTTGCAATTATAAGTTCGTTAATTTTTATTGGTTTGATTATTTTAACAATTGTATTATGAATAAAATCAGATATTACAAAAATTAGCGAAGGAGATATGCAAAAAATTGGTAATACTCAAAATTATAACAATCAAAATATTGATGAAATTACTATTAAGGCTAATGTTGGTAAAAATACTGTAGTTATAGAAGGAGTAATTCGATATTCTGAGGGTGGTGTTATCAAAACTGTTCGCTATAGTTCGGAATGAAACCGTGAAGGTTTTAGAGCTTATACTTACAAGGACAAAATACCAACAAATACATGAGATGAAAATTTTAAAAATAAATTAAAAGGTGGTCTTGTTTCAGTTGACCGTGAGTTTGTTCCAATGTGACAAGCGATGTTAATACAATTAGTACCATGATTATTAATAATGGGAATCGCCGTCTTTATGATTGCTCGTTTATCAAAAATGTCTGGTGGGATGTCAGGTGCTAATCCCTTTTCAATGGGGAAAAATAAAGCACGTCAAATTCAATCCACTGTTAAATTTTCTGATGTTGCAGGAATTAATGAAGAAAAAACAGAGTTAGTTGAGGTAGTTGATTATTTAAAGAATCCACAGAAATATTCAAGTATGGGTGCTCGTGCTCCAAAAGGAGTTCTAATGGAAGGACCACCAGGTACAGGAAAAACTTTATTAGCAAAAGCTGTTGCTGGAGAAGCTGGTGTTCCATTCTTTTCAATTTCAGGTTCTGAATTTGAAGAAATGTTTGTTGGAGTTGGTGCTTCAAGAATTCGTGAAATGTTTATTGCAGCTAAAAAAGCTGCACCATGTATCATTTTTATTGATGAAATTGATGCTGTTGGTCGAAAAAGAACTGTTTCAATTGGGAGTGGTGCTAATGAACAAACATTGAACCAATTATTAGTTGAAATGGATGGTTTTGGAACTAATACGGGAGTTATTGTTATGGCAGCAACAAACCGAGTTGATGTATTAGACACTGCCTTATTAAGACCGGGGCGTTTTGACCGCCAGATTCAAATTTCATTACCAGATATTAATGAACGAGAAGCAATTTTAAAATTACATGCTCGAAATAAAGCAGTTTCAACAGAGGTTGATTTTAGACGAATCGCGGAAAGAACACCAGGATTTTCTGGAGCTCAATTAGAGAATGTTTTAAATGAAGCAGCAATTTTATGTGTTCGTAAGAATTTAAAAATTATTACTGTTAATATTATTGATGAAGCGATTGATCGTGTTGTTGGGGGACCAGCAAAAGAATCACGTAAATATTCAGTAATGGATAAAGATATTGTTTCTTATCATGAAGCTGGTCATGCTCTAATTGGTTTACGTTTAGAAGCAGCTAGCAAAGTTCAAAAAGTTACTATTATTCCACGTGGACAAGCAGGTGGTTATACAATTATGACACCAAAAGAAGAAACAATGTTTCATAGTAAAGAGAACTTATATGCGACAATTACTGGTTATTTAGGTGGGCGTGCATCAGAAGAGATTATTTTTGGAAAAACAAAAATAACAACAGGAGCACATGATGATTTAGAAAAAGCAACTAATATTGCACGTCATATGGTTACTGAATATGGAATGAGTTCTTTAGGATTAGTTCAATTTGAATCACCAAAAGATGAATATACTGCAACAAGAAAACGTTATTCAGAAGATATTGCGGCTAAAATTGATACTGAAGTTCGTAAAATTTTAGATGATTGTTATGTAACAGCAAAAGCATTAATTTCTGAAAATCGTAGTTTATTAAATTTAATTGCTGAAAGTTTAAAAATATTAGAAACAATTACGGCAGAACAAATTGAATATATTGATAAATATCATAAATTACCTGATGAAGTAATTCATGAAAAAGAACGTGCAGCAAAGCATAAAGAAAAAGAAGCAAAAGGTGAAATTTTAGAAGTTAAACCAAAAGAACGAAAAAAAGATCACCCAGAAGATGATAAAAATAATGATCCAAATAAGAAGTAGACTAATTAAGCCTACTTTTTGTTTTACTTTTAACGATGATTATACTATAATTGCAAAGGAAAGAAATTTATAAAGGAGTTTAAAGGAATGGACAAAATAACGAAAGCAATTAGTAATGTTCATAATGTTAAAATGACAGTTGTTGATGCAACTGAATCATTAAACGATATTATTAAATTACATGCAACTAATCCGCTTGCAACAATTGTGTTGTCAAGAGTTGTTCTAGCCACTATTTTAATTGGTAGTGATATGAAAAATGCAACTGATAAAATGACAAGTATTATTAATGGAAATGGTCCAATTGGAACGATTATGGCAGAATATACTGGTCATAAAGTACGAGGATTTTGTGCTAATCCACAATTTGATGTTGATGAAATTGATCGTGAACATAATGTTATTTCCCAAGTAGTTGGTACAAATGGTTATTTACGCGTAATGAAAGATTTAGGAATGAAAGAAAGTTTCTCAGGTCAAATTCAATTAATTTCTGGTGAAATTAATTTAGATTTTACTTATTATTTAGCACAAAGTGAACAAATTAAATCAGTTATTGCATGTTCAATTAAAATGAATGAAGATAATACAATTGCAAAAGCAGTTGGTTTTTTCGCACAGTTGTTACCAGAACATAAAGAAGAAGATATTGACTATTTAGAAGAAAAAATTGAAAATTTAGAAAACATTAGTCATAAATTAATTGCTGAAGATAATTTAATTAATATTTTTAAACTCATTGATCAAAATGCCAAAGTGTTAGAAGTTGATGAAATTAAATTTGAATGTAGTTGCTCATACGAAAAAGCTTTAGAATCAGCAAAATTATTAGGTGATGAGCAACTTAATGAAATTTTAATAAATAATGGTGAAATTGAAATTGCATGTGATTTTTGCCGCAAAAAATATCATATTAGAGCAAGTGATTTAAAAAGTTTACTTAAAGAATAAGGGCAAGATATCTCTTTAATTTTGTCGAAAACTCTTGATATTTATAAAATATACCTAAAATTAGGTATATTTTTAATATATGGAGGTAAATAATTAATGAGAAAAATAATTACAGAATTA